>JAGBWB010000108.1 GCA_017629975.1 Lentisphaeria bacterium | reverse complement strand
TAACGGCATGTGCCCGGGCTCTTGCCTGCTGCAACGCGGGCAGCAGCATCGCTGCAAGAATGGCAATGATGGCGATAACAACCAGAAGTTCAATCAGCGTGAATGAACTTTTTAATTTGATGCTCATAATTCTTATTCCTTGAACTTTTCTTTGCAGAACAACATTTCATTAACATAATAAAATACCATTTAATTGGCAGATTTTCAAATAAAAAAAGAAATGTGTCACAAAAAAACATCTATTCTCCAGGGCGGTGATGCTCCACCATCTTGCGAAGCATTTTATGGATCGCCACCGGGAATGATGCTTTCCTGTTACCTGATTTCTCTTATTCGTAGCGCAGGGCGTCGATGGGATCCAGTTTGGAAGCCTTCCATGCAGGGTAAAATCCGAAGACCACCCCTACAAAGACAGACACCCCCACTGCCGCCACCACGGCGCCGGGACTTGATTCAATGGGCCACTTAAGATAGTAATTGATCAGCAGCGCCGCACCATGTCCGGTCAGGATCCCGATGATGCCGCCTACGAGACAGAGAATGATGGACTCCACGAGGAACTGCTTGAGGATATCCGAAGATCTTGCCCCGACAGCCATACGCAGACCGATCTCCCGTGTCCGCTCTGTAACGGAAACAAGCATGATGTTCATGATTCCCACGCCGCCCACGATCAGAGAGAGAAGCGCCACACCCAGCAGCAGATTGGTCATGAGTAAAGTGGTACTGTTGAGCATGGACATGAAGTCGCTGGAGTTTCTGATCCGGAAGTCATCATCTTCCATGGGCCGCAGACGGTGGCGTTCACGCAGAAGTGCCGTGATCTCCTTTTCCGCCTGTTTCACCTTGGCGGGAGTGGAGGCAGAAAAGACGATCTGGTCAATATAGGTAAACTTGGGGATCAGCAGCTTGTCTGTGGTCAGACTGGCCTCAGGTTCGGGGAAAAGCGCCACGCCGGTGGCGGCGTAAAGTTCGCTGGGTTTGGAGGCGGGAGTGCTTTTGGTGCTGGAGGCAGTACCTGTTTTTCTCCCTGTAATACGCATACGGATCGTTGTCCAGGGGGCAAGGAGCACATCATCTTCATCCATACCCATCATGTTGGAGCCTTTGGGGTGAAGCACACCCACCACCCGGAACGAAACATCCCGGATCCTCAGTTCGCAGTCAATGGGGGAAACATTCCCGAAAAGTTCCCGGACAACGGTTGCACCGATGACGCAGACACGGGCGTTGCTTTCCATCTCCTCGCGGGTGAATGAGCGCCCCTCCGCGATGCGCCAGTTCCTTATCTGAAGGTATTCAGGGGCAATGCCGTAGATCTGCTGGGGGACCCAGTTGGAGTTGCCGAAGATCAGCTGCTGGGTGGAGGCGCGCACCACAGGAGAATAGTGGAGCACACTGGGGCACTCCCTGCCCACAGCGTCTGCATCGGCAGGGGTCAGAGAGACTCTGGAGCCGTATCCCATGGCGACACCTCCGCGGCGGAGCCAGCCGGGGAGGATGAGTCCGGTGTTGGCGCCCATCTTCTCAATGGTGGTCCGGACAGAGGTCTTGGAGCCGTTGCCGATTTCCATCATGGTGATGACGGCGGCGATACCGATAACGATGCCCAAAGTGGTCAGAAGCGCCCGGGTGGGGTTCCTTTTGAGAGCTTTGAGGGCGGTGACAATTGTATTGAAAAAGTTCATTTGAAACCTCCGTCAACGACCAGACCGTCTGATACGCGGATCGCCCGTTTGGCGTAATTGGCGATCTCATCAGAGTGAGTCACAAGAATAATGGTGATCCCTTCGGCATTGAGTGCGCTGAACATTTCCATGACCTCAATGGAGGTTTTGGAGTCAAGGTTCCCTGTGGGTTCATCAGCAAAGATCAAAGGGGGGCGGTTCACCAGCGCCCGGGCGATGGCAACGCGCTGCTGCTGTCCGCCGGAAAGCTGGGAGGGATGATGAAAAGCACGCTCAGTCAGTCCCACCTGTTCAAGGGCAGCCATGCCCCGGCGGCGGCGTTCAGCGGCAGAAAGTCCCCCGGCGGTGTAGGCAAGGGGCATAATGACATTTTCAATGGCGCTTGTCCGGGGGAGCAGATTGAAACTCTGGAAAACGAATCCGATCTTGCGGTTCCGGATCATGGCCCGTTTGTCGCCGGAGGCCCTGCCCAGCTCTTCGCCCTCAAGGAAATAATCCCCTGAGGTGGGGCGGTCAAGGCAGCCGAGAATATTCATCAGCGTGCTCTTTCCGGAGCCGGAGGCTCCCATGAGCGCCACATAATCACCCTGCTCTATTTCAAGAGAGATCCCTTTGAGGACCGGAACAGAAAGCTCCTCAAGAAAATAGGTTTTGGTGATGTCTTTAAGTTCAATAAGTTTACTCACTTTACTCACCGTGCTCCCTGACCGGCGCCCTGAGTGCGTCCGGGGTTGAGGTTGCGCCTTCTGAATTGGGGCATCTTGGGCATGAAGGGACTGCCGCCCGCAGCCTTTTTCATCTGAGCGGGAGCTTCGGTCACAGTGCCGTTCACAACTTCATCCCCCTCTTTAATATCGCCGGAAAGGATCTCGGCTTCGCCGGAGCTGACAAGTCCGGTCTTCACCGGCACAGGTTTCAGACCGGCGGGAGTCTGCACCCAGAGCACACGGCTGCCGCCCCGGCGGGAAGCCATGAGTTCGGCGGCCTTTTCCGCAAATTCAGGGGCGATCATGGAAAGTTCAGGCTGGAAACGCAAGGCGGCGTTGGAAACGGTCAGCACATTGGTGCGGCTGGCCTTGATGAATCGGACATTGGCGGTCAGATAGGGCAGAAGAGTTCCGTCGCTGTTGTCGGCGGAGATCTCGACCACATAGGTCACAACGTTCTGGGACATGGTGGCGTTGAGGCGGACTTTGAGGACTTCACCCCGGAAACGGCGTCCGGGAAAGGTGTCAACGGTGAAGATCACAGGCATACCCACTTTGATATCGCCGATGTCGGCTTCGTTGACCGATGCCCAAACCTGCATCTTTTTCAGATCTTTGGCAATGAGGAAGATGCTGGAGGCACTCATGTTTGAAACCACCGTCTGACCGATACTCACCCGGCGGTCGATGATGACACCGTCCACAGGAGAGGTGATGACGCAGAAGTTCAGATTGCGTTCCGCTTTGAGCAGAGAGGCTTCGGCGGAGGCCAGCTGGGACTGCGCCTGAGCAAGGGAGGCTTCGGTGACGCCGATGCGCGCCTGAGCTGTGCGGTAGGTGGCGATGGCGGCATCGTAATCGCTGCGGCTCATGGCCTTTTTGGGGAAAAGTTCTCTGGCGCGCTTGTAATTCTGTTCAGCAAGGAGCAGATCGGCTTTGGAAACAGCGATGTTGGCTCTGGCGCTTTTGATGGCGGCTTCAGCCTGAAGTTTGGCAGCCTTTGCCTGACGGACCTCTGCTTCGTAAAGCACATCGTCAATCTGGGCAAGGATGGAGCCAGCCTTGATGCGTGAACCGTAGTCCACACTTTTGCCGTCGGCATCAACGCCGAATTTCATCACTTTGCCGTTGACCTGAGCACCCACGTTGATCAATTCTTCAGGTTCAATGGTCCCCGAAGCGCTGATGGTGCTGCGCAGGTTGCCCCTGCCGATCTTTTCAATCTGGAATGAAAGTTTTTCCTGAGGCGTATTGTAGTGACGGTAGAGGGCAAAACCTCCCCAGCCCAGTGCGCCCAGAATGACGACAGTGACAATGATTCCCAAAACTCTCTTCATTTGTTTAATACTCCTTTATTATTACAGTCTCCTGACTAAACTCTGCTTATTATAAACGTAAATAGAGGGTGATTTATTGTCCTCTTTTATTTGATTTTCTTAAATTTTCCGGCAAATTTATCCTTTTACCCGGATAAATGGTGATATATTCAACGGGAGCGGCAACATCAAGGGATTTGAGATTGAGCTTAGCCTTGATAAAATAACGGCGTTCCGTTCCGGGAGTGACCACCAGATTCACAGGGAAATCCAGCCGGGAGCTGACAAAGTGGCTGCCGCCGGGGGGGATGGTCACAGGATAACGCCAGACGGGGCGTTTCACAGGAGTGCTTACATCCAGCCACATATCGGGATCCGGTTTTCGGGTGCCGGGGAGCCACACCTGACACTGGATACTCAGGTTATTGGGATCAAACTTATACCACTCAGGAATACGGACAGGGGATTTCCCCCGGTTCCGGAGGATAAAGACCAATTCACCGGGCGCTCCGGCGGAAAACTTTCTGGATCCGGGACTGAGTTCAAGGGTCAGCTGAGCATTTTTGATTTTAGCGTAATTGACCTTGTCTTTGAAACCGAATCCCCATTTTTTGGTATATTCAACTTCCTGTTTGGCACATCCGGCAAGCAGCACAGCTGCCAGCCCCAGCAGAAAAAGCAAATTTCTCATTTTTCTCTCAAAACCTCCTGAAGTTGTTTCATCAATTCCAAACGCCGCTCCGGATCGCTGCAATTTCGCATTTCACCTGCAATGCGGGTATACTGGCGGCGGCGGGTCACACGCAAAAGTTCATTCACAGAATCGTTGAGCGCCTTTACCGGATCGGAAAAGGTTGGGGGAGCCAGCAGAAAGCGCCCCAGTTCACTGTCGTTCTTCTCAGCCAGAAGAGCGTTCAAGGCGGCAACAGTGTCTGCTTCGGGTTCTCCCGCAGCGGCGGCGGCAAGAAGCAGATTCAGCGCCTGAGCAAGAATGCCCCCCTCTTCAAGGGCCTCAGGGGGAAGCAGATCGCTGATCTCTCTTGCGTTCTCCTGAGAAGCAACGGAAAGAGCAAAGAGTGTCAGCATAGCAGAGCGCCCCGGCATATCCGGCGCAGGGGGCGCAGGGGGCGGCGTCTTCTGCTGAGCGGAGCTTGCTCCGCGCATTTCAGAGGCTCTGCGCTCTTTGTTCCGCTGGCGCCCCAGCTCGGCGTAGAGCGCCTCTTCACTGACCTGAAGCAGAGCGGCGCCCTCGCGGATATAGGATTCAAGTTCGATCTGGTTCCGCACCAGAGCGAAAAGGGAAACCATAAATGCCGCCGCCTGACCGCGCCCCACGGGAGTACTCATATCGTAGAGTCCGGGGAGCATGGTCTTGAACTGCTCCAGCCACGGCACACTTGCAGAAACTGCCGCGGCAACCGCTTCTGCGCCGCCGTTGGTAAAGAGTTCATCGGGGTCTTTGCCGCCGGGAATGCGGATCATTTTCAGAGAGATGGAAAGGGGCAGAATATACTCAAGCGCCCGGAGAAATGCTTTCTGTCCGGCGCCGTCTGAGTCAAAAGCGATACTCACTTCATCGGCGTAACGTTTGATAAGTTTCGCCTGTTCCGGGGTGAAAGCTGTTCCAAGGGGGGCGACGGCATTGGTGAATCCCGCCCGGTGCATGGCGATGGTATCCATCTGCCCCTCGCAGAGAATGATCTTGCGCTCTTTGGAAACGCTTTCCCGCGCCTGAGGGAGTCCGTAAAGGAGCATTCCCTTTTTGAAGACCATGGTTTCAGGGGTGTTCACATACTTTCTGCCGTCGGCAGGTTTGGGTTCCAGACTGCGGGCGCTGAAGCCCACACCTCTGCCGTACTCGTTGCGGATGGCAAAGGTGAGGCGCCCGGTGAATCTTTCATAGATCCTGCCCGACTCCTCGGCTCTGCCGCAAATTCCTGCCGCCAGCAGATCTTCATCAGTAAATCCCAGATGTCTGCCGTAATTGAGGCAGAAATAACGCTCTTCAGGAACAGCGCCGATGGAAAATTGATCGGCGACCTCACGGGTGATCCCCCGTTTCTGCAAATAGATCCCTGCGGGAGAGTTGGGATTTTCCCGGAGAAAGCGGACAAAAAAGGCGGAAAATTCTTCGTTGACCTTGTAAAGACGCTCTTTCAAATCCCGGTTGACCCTGGCGGCGCCGGGGTCGTAGTCATCGTTTTCAGGCAGAATGACGCCGCACCGCTGGGCGAGCTGACGGACGGATTCGGGGAAAGAGATGTTTTCGTGCTCCATGATGAAGCGGAACACATCGCCGTCTTTGCCGCATCCGAAACAGTGGTAGCGCTGCCATTTGCCGTCAACATGAAAAGAGGGGGTTTTCTCCTGATGAAAAGGGCAAAGGCCTGTAAATGAGGTACTTCCGCGCCGCTTGAGCTGAACGTAAGAACCGATGATCTCGGCAATATCGCAGCGGCTGCGGATCTCCTCAATGATATCCTGATTGAATCCAGCCATAGAGAACGCTTGTTATTTTGCCGCCAGAGCCTGAAGCCGTCGCTGGATCTCGGCACTGCGGCCTGCTTCGCGCCGTTCACCGGGGAAGGAAAGATAACGGCGGTAAGCCTTGCGGGCAAGTTCATAGCGGCGGTAGTATTCAAAGAAACCGCCGATGGCGCTGGCAAGGCGGGGATCGTCGGGATGTTCCTCAAAAAGTTTGATGTATGCCGCTTCAACGCCCCGGAAGTCGCGGTTGTAGATACGGTTCATGTGGCTCTCAAAGATCACATGGGGATCATTGGCGTACTCAGGGAGCCGCTGGAGCGCCGCCAGATAGGAGCCTTTCTGCCCCGGCTGATGGAGATTGGCAAGGAGGATCAGAGGTTTGCCCTGTTCCGGACGCAGACGGTTCGCCTTGATAAGCAGATCCACAGCCTCACTGCGCCGCCGGGGATAGTCTCTTGAGTAAAGGCGCCCCAGTGTGTAAAGCGCGGCAAAGGAGTTGCTGTCGATATTGACCGCTTTTCTGGCATTTTCCACAGCTTCATCGTAACGGTCAAGGCGTTCACAGATAACGGCACGGAGTACGAGTGCGTTCACATTATCAGGGGTTCTTTTCAGCGCCTCGGCAGAGGGCTGATCGGCTTTGCTCCATTTGCCTGCAACGGCCTCTTTAAGAGCCCGGGTCATAGGTTGTTCCTCCTGCCGGGAGCATCCGCAGAAAAGCAGAGTTCCGGCAAACAGCGCCACAGTCACTTTTTTGATTGTTTCCATTTCCTCAATTTCCTCCGGCACTGTTCTTCTCGCCCCTGCGCCGGGAGCTGAAGAGCAGTGATATGACATAAACCAGCGCCGCCGCCAGCACGATGACCGGTCCGGACGGCAGTGAAAAGTAAAAGCTCAAAAGGAGTCCTGCGCTGATGAAAAGCGCACTGAAAATACCGCTGCACACCATCATGCTCCAGAGGTGGCGGGTGAAACACCCTGCCGTCGCCGCCGGAAGGGTCAGAAGGGCGATGACCAGCACGATTCCCGCCACATTGATGAGCAGCACCACCGTAAGGGCGGTCAGAGCCAGAAGCACAAGATAAAAGAGCGAAGTCCGCACTCCCCGCAGGACGGCGAAAGTTCCGTCAAAACAGGTGGCAAGCAGAGGATTGTAAAAAATCACTGCGGGAATCACCACAATAGCATCAAGAGCAAGAGTCATCCAGAGGTCGTTGGCGGTGACAAGGAGGATGTTTCCGAAAAGATATCCCTGCAAATCCACATATCCCGGTGTTTTATCAAGAAAAAGGAGTCCGAGAGACATACCCAGCGCCCAGACCACGGCGATGACCGTGTCTTCACGTTCTCTGGCGCTGAGGCTGACGATACCTACCAGAAGCGCCGCCGCCATGGCCCCGGCAATGGCGCCTGCTGTGGCGGTACACCAGCTCCAGAACAGCACCCGCTGAAGATAGAGGGCAATACCCACGCCGCCCAGAGCGGCATGGGCGCCTGCTCCGGCGATGCTTGAAATGCGCTTTGTGACCACAAGAGTTCCGATAACGCCCAGAGCGGGACTTGCCAGAATGCCCAGAGCAAGAGCCAGATGGAGAAAAGACATTTCAGGCTGGAAGAGCTGACGGAAGAAATCAATCATGGCTGCACTCGCCTCCGGAACAGTTGCAGAAACAGTGGTGGGTATGTTTGATCATATCCACATCGTGATGGTAAACCGCATTGGCGGTATCGGCAGTAAAGGTCGCCGCTTCGTGAAGAGAGACAAAACGGTTGACACAGATCACAAGATCGTTGCCGCGACTGACAAATCCCAGGTCATGGGAAACAGTGAGAACGGTCATTCTTTTCCGCAGACACTCCAGAGCGCCATGGAACTGCTCTTCGGCGCCGGGGTCGATATTGGCAGTGGGTTCATCCAGCAGCAGCAGCTCCGGATCTCCCGCAAGGGCGCGGGCAATGAGAACACGCTGGCGCTGACCGCCTGAAAGAGCGGAAAAAGAACGGTTTTCAAGATCGGCGATCCCCATTTCATCCAGCGCCTCAAGGGCGGCGATGCGGTCGGCTTTGGAGTAACGCCCCCAGAAATTCCGTCTCATGCGTCCCATAAGGGCAACTTCAAGGACAGAAACAGGGAACGCGGCATCCAGCTTGTGATACTGGGGCATGTAGCCCACCTTTTCGCGGGCGGCGGCAGGGGATTTCCCGAAAATGCGGATCCCGCCCGACACAGGGACAAGGAGTCCCAGCAGCAGTTTGAGCAAAGTGCTCTTGCCGCCGCCGTTGGGTCCGACGATACAGCCGGAGCTGCCCCGGGGAACGGTAAAAGAGACCGCTTCCAGAGTCAGGGAACCCGGTTCATAGCCGAAATTCAGATTTTCAACTTCAATTATATTTTCCATTTGGGGATCATTTCTTCCCGAAACCTTTGAGCAGAGCATTGCAGACGGCTTCAAAATTGGCCTCCACATTTCCCTCAAGGGGGTCAAGTTCCATCACTTCACCTTTGATGGCATTGGCAAGGGCTCTGGCGCTGGCGGGATTGAACTGTTTCTGCACAAAAACCACCTTGACGCCCGCTTTCTTCGCCTGACGGATCACAGCTGCCATGCGGCCGGGAGCGGCTTCGCGGCCGCCCAGTTCAATGGCGCACTGCTTCAGTCCGTAAAGCTGAGCGATATATCCGAAAGCAGGATGATAGACAAAGAAACTTTTGCCCTTGTGGGGCGCAAGACGCTTGAGCATGTTTTCGTGGAGTTTACGCATTTTTTTGCCGTATTCAGCGGCGCGGCCGGCAAATTCGGCTTTATGCTCAGGGGCGATTTTTCCCAGTTCAAGGGCGATCTGCTGAGCGATGAGGGCGCAGTTCAGAGGTGAAAGCCACACATGGGGATCTCCGGAAGCGGCATCACCGCCGCAGCTGTGGTGATCCAGACCGCAGTGGTGGTGGTCATGGGAGTGACCGCCGCTTTCCAGGGGGATCCGGCGGATCGTTGCAGAAACATCTGCCACAGGGACCTTGTTTTTGAGAGCGCGGGTGATCCGCTGCTCGTAAAGCATATTGGTGGTGAGAAAGATCTTTGCCCCCATGGCAAGACGCAGTTCACGGGTTCCGGGGGCGTAATCATGAGGGGAACGCCCCGGAGGAAGCATGGTACTGACTTTGATCCGGCTGCCTCCCACGGCGGACGCGATGTGCGCCACGGGGGCAAGACCGGTGCAGACCGGGATCTCTCCGGCGCCGGAAAGGGGAAACGCCAGAAGAGAAAGAAGTAAGAGAAAAACTCCGAAACGCACCTTCATACTCATCACTCTCCGATGGCTTTGACCTCAGTTGCACAAACCACGGGGTTGCGCCATCCGGAAACCTTATAGGCGTAACCTTTGACCTCAATGACCTTTTCCACATACTTTTTCAGCTCGATAGGAGCTTCAGCAAAGATGAATCCCATGCTGCGGCTGTCAGAGATCCCCACCAGGGCAAAGGTGGTGCAGCTGCCGTTGGGATTGAGAACAGCCACCAGGCGTCCTGTCTTTTCAAATCTGGTATTCTTGGTGATATCAGTACCGATGTTGATGAGTTCTCTTTTCCGCTGGGGCAGAAGCTCAAAAGCGGGAGCGGCTTTTTTCACTGTTTCAGCTTTCTTCTCAGGAGCAGGTGCGGGAGCGGGTGCGGGGATCTCTTTTTTCACTGCTTCTGCTTTCTTCACAGGAGCAGGTGCGGGAATTTCTTTTTTCACGGCTTCTGCTTTCTTCTCAGGAGCAGGTGCGGGAGCGGGAATTTCTTTTTTCACGGCTTCTGCTTTCTTTTCAGGAGCAGGAGCGGGAATTTCTTTTTTCACGGCTTCTGCTTTCTTCTCAGG
>JAGBWB010000006.1 GCA_017629975.1 Lentisphaeria bacterium | reverse complement strand
TCTTCTGGAGTTTTCAGAAAAAGTTACCCGGAAGATCGATCTCATCAAGGAAAAATATGAGCTTTTCAACAAGATCATCAGCAAGTTGCAGACCGCTGACAACTTTGATGTGGCAGAAAGCATCGCTGCTCTTGAGTCGCTCCAGCGTTCTCTTGCAGTTCCTTTCATCAACGGACGTGTTGAAAAGATCCTGCCTGTGCTCTATTCTCTCCAGAATGCCGAAAAACAGATCGCTTCAAGCAAAAAAATGCTTAATGAGATGCGTTTCTCTGAGAGTGTTGCTGCCGCCTCTGTTTCTTTTGAAAACAAGATCCGGCTTGCGGGCGTTGATCGGCGTTTTGCCCTTTTGAAGAAAGAAGGGGGAAATTTAAAGAGAGCCGCAGCTGATTTGCAGATCCTCTACGGCAGTTTGGCGCGGCAGAATATCCTGCCGGAGAAGAGCATCCCCTCTCTTGAAGCCTTTTTGAACCGGAAAAACATGTCAGATGTTTTCGCATGCGATACATTGCAGCTTGCTCCGGCAGCCAAGGTGCGGAGCCGCGGTGTCGGTCAGTATGACAGCTATGTGGGGATTGAGTATCTCTATGGTACACTTGTGATGTTCCGCAGCGGTGATACAGTCCGCTCCCGTTATGTCATTCCTTTTGAACCGCTTCTTGAGCGTGCCGTTTTCCATTTGGGACTGATCGCCTATTTTAAGGAGTACGTGGCGAATAACTGCCGCAGTTACATGGCCCCCGGAAAACTTGGCGATTACATGAAGTTCCTTGATACTCAGCTGCATTTGCGCGACAGGATCGTTAAAGATATGCAGCAGCGTCTCAGAAGTGTCCGGAAAAGCAGCCGTGAATATTTTATCGCTCATGGCATCGCTTATGCTTTTGCCCCCCATAAATATTCATTTGAGCAGCGCAAAAAGATTGCTGGCGAATTTGCTGCGTTCCGCGTCAGAATGCAGAATTTGAACCGTCAGTACAACAGTGCGCTTCCTGAGGAGGCTATCAAGATCCGGGATCAGATCCTTAAAGAGGGAATCCCCGGCGATCCGGCAGTGAAACGTATGTGGAGTTTGCGCTGATATGATTTTTTCCGGGAACAAATTGCTTAATATATCTCTGGATGTGGGTGGTACCACCCATGCCGGAAAGATCCGCAGAAACAATGAAGACTCCTATGTGATGCTGGGTAATCACGGTTGTTTCGCAGTCTCCGACGGTATGGGAGGCGGTTCGGCGGGCGAGATCGCCAGCAAGATGGTAGTTGACTCCATCAAAGAGAAACTGAAAAAATCCGGAACTTCTCCTGCTTCCCGGGAGCGTTCAGTTATCCGTGCTGCGTATTCTACCAATACGGCTATCGGTGATTACTGTACGGAGCATAACTTTGAAAGCATGGGAGCAACACTGGCATGTTTGCTGCTGGATTCATGGGATCCCGGTTTTGCAACACTCTTTCATGCCGGTGACAGTCGGATTTACCGTTGGAGAGATTCTCAACTTGAACAGTTGACCATTGATCATACCCTTGCTACCGCTGAGAATGTGGATGAGCAGTCACTGCCTAAAGAGCAGCAGGGGGTTTTGACCAATGTGCTTGGGATCGCATCCAATTTCTTTCTTGAGCGCATGTCCTGTGATGTTGCCATGGGGGATATATTTGTGATTTGCACAGATGGTCTTTACCGTATGGTTTCAGAGGACTCCATGAAACGCATCCTTTCTCAGGCGTGGAGTGTGGATGCCTCTGTGGCGGCGCAGCTTCTTCAGGCTGAGGCTTTGAGTTCCGGAGGGCATGACAATTGTACTGTGATCGTAGTCAAAGTGCATAAGACAGGCAGTTGTTATGTTCCGAAGGATTGGGAACTTCAGGAAGAAATGCTGATCCAGGAAGAGAATATTGACGATCTTTCTGATACACTCCCGACCGAGTGTGAAGAATGAAATAAGAAATAACAAACTCAATTTTTAATAAGAGAGGTGGAATAATGAAACAAAATATTTTATTGTCGATGGTTGCTGTTGCCGTACTTGGCATTGTCAGCGGTTGTATCAATGTGCCCAATCCTGTTCCCGGGAATGAGCCTGTCAATCTGAAAAATCCCGTCAAGGTTGCGATGCCGATGCGCTGGATTGAAAGTTTCGGTTCTGTTGTTGATAAAACTGCTGAGATCACGACTCTTGATATGGTTGCTCCTTACAGCATGGATATCCCCAAAGGTTTCAGTGCTGCGGGTTCAGCTTTGAATGCCATCATTTGTGTTTCACCTTATGAATGTTCCGTGAAACTCTCTACCCGTGAAAATCTGCCCGGAGCCACCTTGAGTTTCTGGCGACAGGTCATTTCCCGTGTTCTTATTGAGAAGCACAATTACAAGATCATTGAGGACAAAGGTTTCAAGACTTCAGAAAATGTCAGTGCCTGGAAAGTCACCGGTCTGCGTACAGTCAAAGGCAAGGCGCACAAGTACAAACTGGTTGTGATGCTGTGGGGAGACACTCTTTACTTTGCTGAACTTTTCGGCCGTGCCCGTGCCTTTGAGGCCGGAGAAAAGGAATTTGACACAGCATTGCTTTCCTGCAATCTTGCTTTCTGGCGTATGCGTCATGCCTATGAGTGCACCAATCCTTTCCTGCGCTTTGATCCTGTGAAGGTGGTTCCCCACGCCAACCGCGGGCTTATCTCCACCTCCTGGACTCCCATTCAGCTTGGATTTTTCCCCTACGCTCAGCTGTGGGATTCTCCCAGCAATGTCTACGGATTCGGTATCAACCTCATTTATCTGAAGCAGCAGCGTGTGGGTGGAATTTCTTACGCTCTTTTCAATGCTGTCAAAGAAAGTTATGGAATCCAGCTTGCGCCTTTCTTCAGTGCGGCAGATGAAAACATCGGACTTTCCATCGGATTGCTTTACAACGCTGTTCGTGTGAACAACGGACTGACCATCGGATTGATCACCCGCGGAGAGGAAGGCAGTCATGGTGTTCAGATCGGGTTGTTGAATTTCAATTCATCTCCTGATTATCCTTTTGTTATGCCTATTATCAACTTCCCCATTTTCTCCTGTTTCCGTTAATTAAGCGTACAGTCAGTAGCAGGAGCAGGCCAT
>JAGBWB010000107.1 GCA_017629975.1 Lentisphaeria bacterium | reverse complement strand
CCCGGAGTGCTACAAGAAGAAAAGAGGACTTGAACCGGATCCAGAGCGAGATCCGAAGCCGAAGAAGGAACCGAAGCACAAAGGCAGCATTCTTTCAGCTCAAAAGTACCATGGTCAAGGCGAAAAAGTCCGGAAAGGCAAAGGGGAAGAAAGAGTCCGGGGAGGCTTCTGAAAGAGAATACACCGTGCTCTTTACCATTGATGATATCGCTTCTCAGCGCCATTTCACCCGGGAAGTCCCTCTTTCAAACGAAAGCGTAGAGGAGCTGCGCCAGGTGATCAAAAGCTCCGGGATCTATGCCCTTGAGATCCAGAAGCGGAGCGGCGAAAGCAATATCCGCCGCCGTCTGACAGTGGTGGAGGGCAGCAGGATCCTTGATCTTGCAGTTACAGGCGAGTTTGCCGCCGGCGAATTCAACGCCGTTGAAGATGAAGTGATCCGCCTGACGGAGGCTTTCGGACTCAAGACCATCGCCATGACTCCCAAAGAACTTATTGAAATGGCGGAACGCGCCTTTATCAACGCCGAAGACCTTTACGCCAACCGCCGCGCCGGAGCCACCAATCTCCGGGATGCCATCCGGAATTATCAGATCGCCGTGGAGTCCCTGGAGCAGTTTTCACCCAAGCCCCCCCGGTGGGAGCAGGCGCGGGTCAAACTTGCCGAAGCACGCAAAGAAAGAGATGCTGCTCTTGGCGGTCTGGAAACCGAATACAGAAAACTTGCCCAGCAGCGCTCCTTTGACGCCATGAAACCGGTCTTCCGGCAGATGATGGATCTCACCGACCCCGAATCCCCGGAACACAGCAGTGCCAGACGGCGGCTGATCTATATTGAGCAGGCTTTAAGAAAGAAGAAGAGATAATGAAAAAGATTCTGATAATATACCCCCTTCTGTTTGTTGTGCTGCTCCTTTCTTCATGCGGTAAAAAGGAGACGCCCCGGACTCTGGTTGAGATCGAAGGTCCTCAGAACCTGACCTGCGAGATCGCAGGGCGCAAGCTGAACCGTCTCAAGTTTCTCATCATCCCCGGCAACTATACCATAGGCTTTGAAGCTCCCGGGTTCCGGAGCGAATACCGTCATGTGACTGTCCCCGCCGGGCAGAAAAAGTTTACCTACAAGTGCGACCTTACCCCGGTGCAGAGTTCAGTGCTGATCCGGAGCACTCCCTCCGGCGCCAATGTGACCATGCAAGGGAAATCCATGGGGCTGACCCCCCTTGTGATCCGCGACCTTGAGGCGGGGGAGTACTCCGCCGAACTTTCCATGCGCGGATATGCCTCGGCGCCTGTTTCATGGAAGATAGACAGTGAGCGTCCCGTTGCCGTGACGGGGAACCTTGACTCCAATCAGGGGATCCTGGTGATAAGCTCCGCTCCCTCCCGCGCCCGGGTCATCATTGACGGCAATGAGGTGGGGGAGACTCCCTTTACTCTGGAGCGGCCTGAAGGAAAATATGTGATCCGCCTTGAAAGATCCGGCTGCAACCCGGAAGAGCGCAATGTCCGCATCGCGCGCAAAGCGAAACGCAGACTCCATATCAAACTGGGGGAGAAACCGGGGGCCATTCAAGTTACCTCTCTGCCCGACGGTGCGGAGCTTTTTATCAACGGCGCAAAACGGGGCGTGACCCCCTGCACTGTGGAGGCTCTTGAACCGGGGGATTACACCTTGAAATTGATCCGCAAGGGATTTGATCCGGTTGAAAAATCCATCCGCATCCTTGCCGGAGTCACTGAGAAAATGCATTATCCTCTTTCAAAAAGCACCGGCAGTGTGGTTTTCAACGTGCGCCCTGTGGGGGTGGAGGTCTCGCTCAACGGCAAATCTCTGGGCGTGGCCCGTCCCGCTGTGCCGGGTTCTGAAGCCACCGTCGATTTCAGAGCAGACAACCTTGAACCGGGAGTCTATACTGTGACCATGTTCCACTCTCTGGGGGATCCGCCGCGCCAGAGTTTCAGCTTCAGGGTCAGGAAGAATCAGCATGTGACGCTCAAGAGCAGAGTCATGTGGATCGCTGACTGCGAGATCGCCTACGGTGACGGCTCCAGAGAGCGGGGATTCCTTATTGATTCAAAACCGGGATATGTGACCTTCAGTCCCGAACCCGGCGTGCAGTTCCGCGTTGACCGTACAAAGATCAAAGAACTCATCATGCTCAAAGGCGTGAAGAAATAAGCGCTCTGTAAAAGTTTTTTGTAAAAAAATTATTTTACCTGCCCGTGAAGAGAAGAGAGCCAAAAAAAAGCACTCCCGAAAATGGAGTTCATCTTTGGGAGTGCAAAGTTCCGGGCGTTCACTTCAGCGGTCCCCGGCGCAGCAGAAACGGCGTTGGTGCTGCCTTTTTGAACAGGATCAGCTGACGGTGATCTTGCGGGGAATGGCGTGTTCAGCCTTGGGCAGAGAAAGGGTCAGGACTCCGTCTTTGGCACTTGCTTTGATCTTTTCCACATCCACAGCGTCTGAGATGTAGAAAGAGCGTTTGAAAAGCACCGGCATCCCTTTGCGCTGCAAGGTACTTTTGCCCTCGATCTTCAACATGCCGCTGCCCGCTTCAATGGAGATGTCTGAACTCTTGACTCCCGGCATTTCAAAGGCGATCTCAACACCTGCCGGAGTGTCTTCCACATCCGCCGGGGGGCGGAGCGTCACAAATTCAGGGGCATCGCTTTTATCTTTGACAGTATTGTTTTTCATTTTTTTCTCCTCTTCATCTTTCTTGGATTTATTTGCCGCAGCTCACTTTGATGGTGCGCCTGGCGGCGTTTTTTTCCAGCTTCCGCGGGATCACCACCTTGAGGACGCCGTTTTCATACGAAGCCTTTGCATCGGCGCCCGCCACCTTGACCGGCAGATGGAGCGACTCTTCAAAGCTCATGCAGGAGCGCTCTTTGAACATGTAACTGTGCTTTTCGGCTGAGTGATCCTTTTCGCAGTCGCAGCAGGTCTTGACGCTGATGAGATTGCCGGTGATCTCCACATCAAAGTCCTCCGCCTTGTGTCCGGGACAGGCGAAAAGAAGCGTCACCTCCTTTTCATCCACCCTCAGATCGTGGACAGGGCCCCAGGTGCTGTGCTGGCGGTGCAGCACTTCAGGTGTGAACGGTCCGAAGACACTGCGGAAAAACTCCTCCACGCCGGGGAAGGTGTGTTCCAGCTCCACAGGCAGTTCGTTTTCCCTTTTGGCAAGCAGATTCATAAAATAAACTCCTCCTCTTTCCCGGTTCCGGCTGATTCCGGTCCCGTAACAATCAAGATAAGGGATTCTGCAAAGAAATCAAGGCTCTTTTGCAAAAAAAACTCTTTATGGATTTGCAATTTACGCAAAGTGGTGATATCTTACGGAAAAACTAATGTTTTTATGGGGAAGGGTGAAAAACTTTCCCGTGCGATATTGACACAAGGAGTATGTAAAAATGTCAAAAATCCGTACAGTTCTCGGTTTTGATATGGAAACCGACATCGGCAGCTGGACCAGTTTCTATGACGGGTTCCGCATCGGCACCCCCCGGATCCTTGAGATCCTTGACCGCAGAGGCGTCACCGCCACATTCTTCTTTACGGCGGACTCCGCTCAGAAGAACCCCGATATGGTGAAGATGGTCAAAAATGCCGGTCACGAGATCGGATGCCACACCCTTTTCCACGAAACTATCGGCGACTCCCTCTTTGAGATCCCCGGAATGCTGCCCATTCTGCCCGAAGAGGTGGAGCACCGTATTGAACTCTGCACCCAGATCGTTGAAGATATTGCCGGAGTCCATCCTACCAGTTTCCGCTGCCCCCGGCTTTTCGGCTCCACTCAGGTGGTCCGCGCCCTTGAAAGATTGAACTACAAGGCTGATGCCACCTATCCTATGTATTTTTACAAGGAACAGCTTGTTCCCTACCATCCCAGCGCTGACGACTGGACCAAAAAGGGCGATATGAAGCTGGTTGAGATCCCCAACTTTGCCGACCTTTCCATGGAGTCCAAAGACCAGTACGGCAGAGATATGGACCAGTGGCCCCTGTGGAGAACCGAAAACGCCGAAGCCGTTATGAAACACGTTGAAGGTTACAGCAAATACTGCGCCGAACGCAACACTGAGCCCTTCCTCTGCTTCTACGCCCACCCCTGGGAGTTCGCCAAGATGCCCGAAGGACTTATCCACTCCGGCGAGGGCGCTGTGCTGCCTGATCCCTTTATCATCAAGAACTGCGGCGAATACTCCGCCATCCAGTTTGAGCGCATGATCGAAATGCTCCAGAAAGAGGGCTACGAATTCTATCAGGCAGGCGATATCACTGTTGACTGAAAAAGTTTTTATAACCAAACCCAATAAACCTTTTAAGGAGAAAAAAACATGAAGATCCCGACACAGGAATACTTCGACCGTATTGCCAAGTTCCAGGCCAATATGAAAGCCGCAGGTCTTGACGCCTGTCTGGTCCACGGAACTGAATCCGACTTCGCCAACGTCCGTTATCTCTCCGAATACTGGCCCACCTTTGAGCAGGCCGGTGTTTTCGTCCCCGCCACCGGCGACGCTATTTTGCTCATCGGTCCTGAGAGCGAAAAGTATGCCCGCGGACGCAGCGTGCTGCCCAATGTGATGCTCATGCTCAACTACCGTGAATCCGCCGAACCCGACTACCCCGGCATCCCCCTTTCCACCTTTGACGTTGTCGCCAAGGCCGCCATGGGCAAGAAAAAACTGAAGAAACTCGGTCTCGTCGGTACCGCCGTCATGACCAAACCCACCCTTGACGCTCTGGCTGCCCAGCTCCCCGGCGTGGAACTGGTCAAGGCTGACGATGTCTTCAAAGAACTGCGCTGGATCAAGAGCGAAAACGAACTCGCCTGCCACCGCAAAGCCTTCAAAGTGGCTGAAAAAGCTGTTCAGGCCATGCTCAACGAGATCAAACCCGGAATGACTGAGTTCCAGGCCATCGGTATCGCCCAGCGCGAGATCTACGCCAACGGCGGTGAATACGAAGGCCACAGCCTCTACTGCTTCGGCGGCGACCGCACCAGCAACGGCATCAGCCGTCCCACCTCCGCCAAACTGAAAAAGAATGAGATCATCCAGCTGAACATCGGCGCCCGCGTGGGCGGTTACAGCTCCTCCATCGGTCTGCCCGTCTACTTCGGCAAGCTGCCCAAGGCTCAGATGGCTCTGGTTGAGTTCGGTCTCCGCGCCCACAAGTACACCTTTGAGCTCATGAAGGCAGGCGCCGACGCCGCCAGCATCGCCAAGGATTACACCCAGTGGGGTATCGATCAGGGATGGGGCGACTACATGCTCTACGGTCCTGTCCACGGCCTCGGCATCATGGAAACCGAATCCCCCTGGATCGAAACCACCAGCAACTACAAACTCAAACCCAACATGACCTATCAGATCGACACCTTCTTCACCGGTGACGGATACGGTCTGCGCTGGGAACGCGGTTGCGTTATCCAGGAGGGCGGATGCGAACTCTTCTCCAAGAAGTTCATGTCCCTCAAGGATTGCAAACTGGATTGATACTCCGTTTAAGCAAGATGACTTCCGTTTCTCCCTCTGTGGAGGAACGGAAGTTTTTTACAAGGAGCCATTATGCGTGCTTTGGTACAGAGAGTCAAAAAAGGCAGTGTCACCATTGAGGGAAAAGTCAACGGCGCGATTGAACAGGGATTGGTCATCCTGCTGGGCGTCACCCATACTGATACTGAAAAAGATGCCGATTTCGTCGCCGACAAATGCGTGGATCTGAGGATCTTTGAAGACGAAAACGGCAAGATGAATAAAAGTCTTGAAGATATCGGGGGCAGTATACTGCTTGTTTCGCAGTTCACGCTCTACGCCGCCACCCGCAAAGGACGCCGTCCCTCATTTGACGCGGCGGCACGCCCGGAACATGCCGAACCTCTTTATGAATATTTTATCAAAAGACTCAGAGCCAGAGGCGTTAAAGTGGAAACAGGCATATTCGGCGCGGATATGCAAGTGGAGATCCATAACGACGGTCCTGTGACCATGCTGGTCGAATATCCCGAAGTCTGAACAAGAAGGGCCGAAACGTCGGCTTCGGAATAACTCGCAGCTGTAACTAGCTGCGAGAATCGAAAACTGAAGTTCCCTTTTCCCCTTGTCACGGCGTAGTTCAACGAAGCCGGAAAACCTTTTTCAGTAACGCTTTTCATTTTTGAGTTCTCAAAAATAAAAAGCGGTCTGTAAAAGTCTTTTGTAAAAAAAATATTTTACCCACCCGTGAAGGGAACAGAGCAAAACAAGAAGGAGCTTTTTGCCATGCCGAGAAAAGATGATATCTGGGAAAATATGGAGTACTTCAAAGAGGGTGCGGAAACCACCTTTTTTTTCTTCAAGGGCAGAGAGTACTGTCTGCTGAACTTTTCCCCCGCTCATGATGAACTCCCCGAAGGTACTCCGGAGCACGCCCGCATCTATGATGTGGAAACAGGGGAATGTTCCGGACCTGTCTTTGAGGGATATTATTTCATTTCCGCTTACAGCAATCCCCGGGACGGCAAAGTTTACTGTTTCGCCCCCCGCTTTTCTGCGCCCCGGGCGTGGCTCACGGCTCACGCCATGGATTATATCTGCTCCGACGATCTGATCCACTGGAGCAAACCTGCCCCTGTCATTGAAAATTACAACTGCGGCGCCCTGCTCAATACCGGCGTCACCTTTGACGGCGAAAGATATGTGATGCTGGTTGAACTGCGGGATACCGGCAAGCCCTTTTCCATCAAGTTCCTGGAGTCACGGGATATGCAGCACTGGTCGCTCATTGACGGCGCCCTTTTCCGCAACAATATCACCTATCTGGGGGCGGGCGCCATCTATTATATCCCTGAAGACAACTACTATTACATCACCTATCTGAACGAATTTACCAACGAAGAAACAGGCGACCTCAACTACGATACCCATATTGCCCGGAGTCATGACCTCGTCCACTGGGAGCGGGGCAGAAGAGCTGTGCTCTTCCCCGATTACACCCACCCCATTCTGGGGGGTAACGGGATCATGGAAATCAACGCAAGCGATGCGGAGTTCATTGAGATCAACGGCAGAGTCAAAGCCTGCGGCGCAGGCGGAAACCAGCTGGGCGTCAAAGACCGCTTCACCTGCTGGTACAACGGCACCATGGCAGAACTTTTCAAGAGTTTCTTCAAATAACATTTTTTTCTGCTCAGGCGTGGGACCGCATTTAAAAAGAAGAGAAAATTTTATATTTTACTTGCAATTTACATTGTGTAACAATATATTATTACAGACTGGTGCTTAACAGCATTTTTTCCGGGGATCCGCCGGAACATAAGATCAAGCTCGTGTAAAACTCTGAGGATCATGGAGCATGAAAAAGTTATCGTTGACCGGAAAAATTTGTTGTGTTCCCTTACTTTTGATTGGTCTTTTTACGCCTTTTTCTCAGGCGGAAGGAGCTGTTTTTCACGTTTCCCCCGGCGGAGATGATAAAAATCCGGGGAGTGAAAAGGCTCCTTTTGCCACGATCCGCCATGCCGCCCAAACCGCCAAAGCCGGTGATACGGTGCTGATCGGCCCCGGAGTCTACCGGGAGCATGTTCTTGTCAAAACATCAGGAACGGAAAAAGCTCCCGTCATCTTCAAAGGCACCAGAGGGAGCAAAGGGGAGTATCTTTCCATCATTGAAGCCCCCGGAGCCGCCGTTGAAAAGTGGGCTCCCGCCCCTGAGGCAGGTAAAGATGTGTGGAAAACCCCCCT
>JAGBWB010000106.1 GCA_017629975.1 Lentisphaeria bacterium | reverse complement strand
TCTGCGAATGTCCCCAATGCCGCGCTCTGGATGTGCCCGGCGTTCCCGGTGTGACGGACCGCTATTTTACCTTTGCTAATCAGGTGGCTGACGGTATTGCAAAAGAATTTCCGGAAAAATTCATTGCCTCTCTGGCTTACGGCGACGGAACTCAGGAGCCGCCTTCAAAAATTTCGCTGCGGCCCAATGTGATCCCCTGTCTGGTGATCCCCAGCATGTCCCATCCCCGCAGAAGTGTGGAAAAATGGGCGGCAAAGGCAAGCGCTCTTTACGCTTATTTCCATCTTCACGGCAGAGAGAATCCCAAACTTTACGCCGCTGTTTTTGCCGACTATCTGCGCTTTCTCAAGAAAAACAAGGTCGTGGGTATCTGCGGAGAACTTCATCCGGCTCTGCCCAAGCTCAACGGCAGCTATGAAATAGACGGTCCCCGCAGCTGGATCATAAGCAAGCTCATCTGGAATCCGCAGCAGGATACTGATGTGCTGCTGAAAACATTCTGCCGCAAATTTTACGGGGCTGCTGCGGAACCTATGCTGCGGTATTACAATATTCTGGAAAAGGCATGGCAGAAACTTGAAAATGTATATGATTTCCGCTGTGACTATGATAATGCGGGATTTTTCCTCTATACGCCTGAGGAGATGAAAGAGATGGTCAAGTGCGTCCGTGAAGCGGAAAAACTTGCCGGTAATGATAAGGAGCTCAAAGGCCGGATCAACGCTTTGAAAATCCGTCTTTTCCCCAGAGCTTCTTATTACAGCTTCGCAGGATTGAAAAAAGATCCTGCTCCTGAAAAGGTGATCCGGGCCATTGAGGAGGCAAAAAAACTCAATCCCCAAAATCCCATGCTTTATCTGCCTGCTGACGCGGCAGAGGCTGTTGACCGGGCTTTCTGCAAACTTCCTGCTGCAAAGATCACCGCCCTGATGAAAAAAACACCTGAACTTTCCTTTTTTGACCGTGCCGGAGCAAAACATGAAAATCTCTGTACCAATCCCGGTTTTGAAAAGCCGGGCAAAAGCCGGAAAGTTGCCGGAGCCGACTGGCAGAAAATAGACGCCGCCAACTGGAGCAGCTGGATCGGCGTTTATACGCCCGGTTCCGTTACCATTTCTCCGGCTGCCGCACGGAGCGGGAAAAGAGGCGTGCTTTTTGACGGATGTCTGGCGGCGACTGCCAATTATGTGATCCCGGTCCGCCCCGGTGAACGTTATAAAGTGACCGCCTGGTTCAAGGGCAAAGGGGGGCGTATTTCTGCCAATTTCAAGGACAGCGCCAAAAAATGGCTCCACAAAAGTTCCTTTGTCAAGTCCCGCCTTTCTGTGGGCAAAACAGAATTTGAAAAGATAACTTTGACTTTCTCTGTGCCTCTCAAGGCGGCGAGCTGTTCTCTGCTTTTCGGCGTCCGGGACCAGAAGAAAGGTGAAAAAATGTGTCTTGATGATGTGGAAATAATCCGGTTCGGAAATATTTCCGCTGAGAAAAAGTGAGAGTGAAAAATGTACGCAAATTGGATCGCTGACCGGCAGCTTGCTTTGAGCATGCTCAGACCGACTCAAAAAGAACTTGAACACGGTCTTGAACTTCACCGGAACTCTTTTGTTTTTGATGCTTACGGCTTTATGCCCTCCGGGGGAGGACACAATGAAAGGTCTGAAAAAATCATTGCCGAAAACGGCTCAAAGCATGAACTTCAGGCTGCTAATGAAGAGTTTGCAAGCTGTCTTTCTTATATGAAAGATCCGGGCATGGTCAAACTGCTCAGGGAGGCTTTTGACTACTCCGGAGTGGACTGCATCTTTCAGAATGCAGGCGTGGAGGGCAACGATGTGGAAAATATGCTGAAACGTCTGAGCTGTTTCACCTTTCTGACCGATCACCAGCCGGAGCTCTTTGAAAGAGTCGTGTGGCCGGATAAATTTGAAGAGATCCGCGCAAGAGGACATAAAGCACTTTGTTTCACCACCAACGGAGTCCCCTTGCCCTCACGTTTCGTTTCAGCCGAAGAGGCGTTGGAACATATTGTTGTTTTTGCCCGGTTCGGGGTCCGCATGATGCATCTCACCTACAACAGACGCAATCTCATCGGCGACGGATGCGCCGAAAAGGCTGACAGCGGCTTGAGCGATTTCGGACGAATGGTCATCGCTGAGATGAACCGGGTGGGGATCATTCCCGATGTGGCGCACAGCGGACAGCGTACCAGTCTTGAAGCGGCACTCTGCTCTCAGAAACCTGTAGTCGCAAGTCATACGGTTGCCGGAAAACTTTCTTTTCATTTCCGCGGAAAGTCTGATGAAGTCATTGAAGCCATCAAAAAAACAAACGGCTATGTCGGGATTTGCGCCATTCCCCGCTTTTTGAGCGGCAGCTCAAATATTTGTGCCATGATGGATCACATTGAGTATGTCGCCCGAAAATTCGGCGTTGACCATGTCGCCATCGGGACAGACCGCTCGACCCGCCTTGCTCCAGTTGAAATCAACGGCGTCCCGGCGCTTTCCCGCCGCGGCTGGGAAAATTTCTGGCCCGATCCGGGTGACGGCGGTTCAAAGGTCACTGATGAACAGTTCCGCTCTCTTGCGTTTCTCAACTGGCCTCTTTTTACAGTGGGATTGGTGCAGCGCGGTTTTACGGATGATGAGATCCGGAAGATCATCGGCGGAAATGTTATGAGAGTCATCAGAGAAACAGCAGAATGAAAAGTTGTTTCCGGGAGATTGCAAAAGAAGCACTCAGATGCTATATTAGTTCCCGGAGTTTTTTTACACTGGAAGATTCAATTCAGGAAAGATGTGAGATTTTATGAAAAAGATATCTGTATGGGCAGTCGTTTTTCTGCTCTCTGCCGGCGTTTTTGCCGCCCCCTTGCGCTCGGACATGGATCCGAAGATTCCCCGCAAAGTGAAGGTGGGGCAGAAATGTGTGTTGGTGCTTGATAAAAACACCCACATCGTGCTTCCCCCCAAGTCTAAACCCACGGCGAAATTTGCCGCAGAGGAACTTGCAAAGTTTCTGGGGAAATGTTTCAACAGCAAAATCAGGATCGTTCCTGCTCCGTTGAAAAACGGCGTTGCCATTGCAGTAGGGGAAAACGCTTACGCAAAGAGTCTTGGTATTGATACTTCCAAATTTGACCGTGACGGCTTTGCAATCAAGTCCGGAAAAAATCTGATCGTTATTGCAGGAAGAGATTCAGCTTCCGGGAATCCCGCCTGGAAAGGCGACAACTACTTTGAACACGCAACGCTTTTCGGAGCCTATGATTTTCTGGAGCGCTTTGCAGGAGTCCGCTTTTATTTTCCCGGTAAATACGGAGTTGTTGTCCCCGCGAAAAAAGAGATTGCTCTCGGTGCCATTGACATCTATGAGCGCCCTGACCACTTTCAGCGCCGGAGCCATGAATTCAGCAATGCCTGGTATGAAAAAGAAACTGCCAAAGGCGGTCCCATCTTGCAGGATTACCGCCGCCGTTCCCAAACCTTTTATGTTCCCTGCTGCCACAGTCTGGAGCGCAGCGGATACTACCGCCGTTTTGCCAAAAAACATCCTGAATATTTTGCTAAAGATCCCAACGGGAAGATTTATGCCGCAGACCACTGGTCTGTGGGCAGCGGATGTTATCTTTCTGAAGGGTACCGCAACGAGATCTTTCTAGATGCAGTCTCTTATTTGAAAGGAGAACCCGCTTCAAAACGGGGCGTGCTGCGCGGATCTGACCGGCATCCCAAACCGGGGTACGGCTGGGATGCCACTGTGGGGCAGCCCGGATTTTTCAGTATCATGCCCGGTGACCACCACCGCCGCTGTCTTTGTGAAAAGTGCAAAGTTTACATGGCAAAGCACGGCGAAAATGAGTATGTGTGGGATATGGTTCTTGATGTGGCGCGCCGCATTCTGAAGTCCGGCGTCAAAGGCAAGATCACCGCAATGGCTTATGCCCGTTATACAGAAGTCCCGAAACAGCCTGTCCCTGAAAGCATGGAGATCATGGTGGCAACTACTGGACCGTGGGCAGAGAGGATCAGCTCCATGCGTGAAATGGGTGATAAACGTGTTATTTCATGGACCCGGAAACTCAACCGCAAGGTGTGGCTCTGGAATTATCCGAGTAAACTCAACAGCAACGCCAATGTGGGGATCCCTCAGATGGCACCGCGTACCGTGGGCAAATATTACAAGCGTCTGGGACCTTATATTTTCGGAACATTTTATGAATCTGAATCCGACAAATGGATCTTCAACTATCTCAACCCCTATGTCTTTTTCAAACATGCCTGGGACAACAGCGTGGATATTGACGCTCTTGTGGATGAACACCACAAAGCCATGTTCGGCGCAGCTGCCCCTGAGATGAATAAATTTTATAATGAACTGGAATATATATGGATGAACAAGATCCTTGGCAAGATCGTGGAAACACCGCTGGGACCTGTGGTTTCACCCCCCGCCATCCATGAAGTCTGGGAAAAGATCTACTCCCCCGCCAAGCTCAAGGAATTTGCCCGTTGCTTTGACAGCGCCGCAAAAAAGGTTTCAGGAGAATACCGGGAGCGCCTTGAGTTCATCAGGAAACATTTCCTCGGCTCTCTTGAAGAGGCTTCACGCAAATATTTCAGAGAAAAGGAGGCCCTTGCCGATTGGAGCTATTATGTCAAAGATCTTGCCGCCAACGAAAAGATCGTGATCGACGGAAAACTCGATGACTCCGGCTGGAAAAAGTGTGAACCCACATACCTGCTCCCCGTTACAGGGGACATCTGCGAAGTCAAAACCGCCGTCAGAGTGCGCCGGGGCAAAGAGCATCTTTACTTCAGTT
>JAGBWB010000105.1 GCA_017629975.1 Lentisphaeria bacterium | reverse complement strand
CTACAAAGTGGTATTGGATTTGACGCCGCCCATGAAGATGATCGCATTTGTGATCCCTAATGAAACAAGCAAAAGGCAGCTCCCGTCATTCTCACTTTCTGTGGATAGTGTTGAAAAGCTGACTGGATATGATTTTTTCAGCAATCTGGATGACCGTCAGGAAGATTTTCTTGAAAGCCACTCCGATTACACAAAGTGGCAGTAATACCGGGAAATTACATTCCTTTTAAGAGATTACGCAGTTTATCCAGCGTTTCAGAGATCTCTTTTTCGCCGAGCTCTTCGGCAACAGCCATCAAAGTCAAAAGAGCGTAATTTTTTTCACGGCGCAGAAAGGTGTCAGCCAATTCTTTTACTTCCTGCAGCTGCTCAAGATTTTCTACATGCCGCAACTTGCTGACAAGAACGACCAAATCATAGTTCATAAATTCTCTCCTGTGCAACAGTGAACCGGAAAAGGTTATTTGTGATAAAAAAATATTGTGCGTAATATAGCACGCATCAGTCAATATTTCAAGCTGCTCCGGACTTTTCCCAGGATCTTAGTGAAAGAAAAGTCCGTTTTTATATTGAACTTTTCTTCCGCTGCCTCTTATTTTTCTGACAGTTCCGCCAGAATTTCTGCTGCATTTGTGTCAGGTTTTACTTTAGGCATGATCTTTTCAACAGTTCCGTCAGGCGCGATGATGAAGGTTGTCCTGACGACGCCCATGACGCTTTTTCCGTACATCTTTTTTTCCTGCCAGACACCGTAGGCCTTAATGGCTTCAAGTTCAGGATCGGCAAGGAGTATGAAGGGCAGGGCGTGTTTTTCGGCAAACTTTCTGTGGGACTCAACACTGTCTTTGCTGATTCCGATCACAGGAATGCCGAGTTTCCGGAACCCATCGTAAGATGCGGCAAAAGCACACGCCTGACGGGTGCATCCCGGGGTGTTGTCTTTGGGATAAAAATAAAGGACGACCCGTGAGTTGGCAAAATCTGAAAGAGAAACAGGATTCCCATTCTGATCGTTGAGCGTGAAAAGAGGTGCTTTGTCGCCGGTATTCATAAAAAAACTCCTTGAAAATGGTTGTGGTACGCAGGTAATATAATCTTTCAGAAGGGCGAAATCAAGAATATATGGAAAAATAACTTGACTTTTTCCCAATCGGCAGGTATATTGAGAAAAACTTTTCCGGGAATATAACGCCGCAGGATGATCGAAAATGGAAAAATATGCCGTTTATGTACTTGTCAATATTTCGCTTCAGGAGGTCTATTTCGGGCTGAGTGGCGATGTGAATCAGGCCGTGGATGAACTGCCTTGTGAGATCCGCCATTGGGAGTTCGGGGAGCACTCAATTTCCAATGCTGTGATAGTTGAAGAAGATCTGCTCTACGAAAAGGCCCTTGAGGTGATCCGGGATCTTCAGGAAAAATCCATGAAAAATCCCCAGGGGAAGAAAATCCTGATCAACTGCACAGCCCGACAGAAATGATCTTTTCCGCCGCACTGACAGGAGCGCCGAAGAGGGGGAAAACGTCCAAAATTCTGAAATATGCCGAAAAAACTCAAAAAAATTGAATTTTTTTAAGAAATCAATTTGATATTATCGGTAAAACAGTGTACATTAGGAATCGCTTTTTCCTGTGGATAATCCCGCATCGTGCCGGAACCCGGTGAAAAGCAAAAAAAAGAGTCCAGGGAGGACAAAACTTAAACTTAAACCGCTGTGTTCATAATGTTCGGTGAACATGGCATTGTGTCTTTAACAAAAAAACGGAAGAGTACTCCAATTCCGGAACAAAGAAGGGGTCCATGGCAATGGCATTTAAGAATGGTTGTCAGGCTTGTGCTGGTAGTGTTGCAACACCGGTAACTAACGCAGATTATATGGTCCGTCAGGAACAGACGGAGTCCAATGCGAGAAGTTACCCCCGTAAATTCCCGTTTTCCCTTGTAAAAGCCAAGGGATCGTGGATCGAAGATGTGGAAGGCAACCGGTATTTGGATTTTCTCTGCGGTGCAGGAACACTTGCTCTGGGACATAATGATCCCGAAATCAATCAGGCGATGATTGAGATGCTCAGCAGTGATGCTCCGCTTCACACCCTTGATCTGATGACTCCTGTCAAGGACCGTTTTGTGCATACCCTGATTTCTCTGCTGCCCGCAGAGTTTCAGCCCAACGCCAAAATCCAGTTCTGCAGTCCCTCCGGTACTGATGCAACTGACGCAGCGATCAAACTTTGCAAAACTGCCACCGGCAGAAGCTCTGTGATCGCTTTCGGCGGCGGATATCACGGCATGGGACACGGCGCTCTTTCTCTTACCGGCAATCTTTCTGCCAAATCCAAAGTTCACGCTTTGATGCCTGAAGTGCATTTCTTCCCCTATCCCTACTCCTACCGCTGTCCTTTCGGATTGGGCGGAGAGGCCGGTGTCAAAGCCTGCTGCAATTACTTTGAACGCACCCTTAAAGATCCTGAAAGCGGCATTACTCTGCCTGCGGCTGTGATCCTTGAACCCATCCAGGGTGAGGGCGGCGTGATTCCTGCTCCTGTTGAATTTCTCCAGACCGTCCGCCGCGTCACTAAAGAACTGGGCATCCCCATGATCGTGGATGAGATCCAGTGCGGCGTGGGACGCTCCGGTAAGTTCTTTGCCTTTGAGTATGCTGACATCGTTCCTGATGTGATCCTTGTTTCCAAGGCCATCGGCGGAACTCAGCCCATGTCTGTTGTGGTCTACAATAAGGAGCTTGACAAGTGGCAGCCCGGCTCCCATGCGGGAACATTCCGCGGCAACCAGCTTGCCATGCGCGCCGGTACCGTGGTGATGAACCGCGTCGCCAACGAAGAGTTTCTTGCAGAGGTCCGCGCCAAAGGTGATTACCTCAGAGAACGCATGACTGCGCTCAAAGAGAAAGTTTCCATCATCGGCGATATCCGCGGCAAGGGACTTATGTCCGGCTGCGAATTTGTTGATCCCAAAGGAACTCCTGATGCCCTCGGTTCTCTGCCTGCCAGCGGTGATATCGCCGCCACAGTCCAGCAGAAGTGTTTCCAGAACAAACTTGTGATGGAAAAGGGCGGACGTCACGGTTCTGTCATGCGCTGTCTTTGCGCCTTGAATGTGACCAGAGAAGATCTTGAGACGATGATCTCTATTTTTGAAAAAGTCGTTCTTGAGGTCAATGCAGATGTCACAAAATAATCTTTTTCTTACGCCCGACAGCGGAGACAAAAGTGCCTATATCCGGATGATGGAGTCAACGGTCCATGCCATCGCAGAGGCCGTTGACCACGGACAGGCTTACGCCGGAATGGGACCCTATGAGTTGCGGGCGGCTGTTCACTCTGAAGAGCTGCTTCCAGTCAAGGGACGCGGTTTTGATGAGATCCTTTCTGAAGTCAAGGAAAAGATCCTCCCCAATCTGGTGCGCCCCATGTCAACCAACTACATGGCCCATCTCCACAGTCCTGCGCTACTTGAAACTATCGCTGCGGAAATCATTCTTTCCACCTTCAATCAGTCCATGGATTCCTGGGATCAGGCGCCTGTGGCAACTGAGATTGAGGTGGAAGTGGTCCGTAATCTCTGCAAACTTTACGGATATGATGAAAACAGCGACGGCGTTTTCACCTCAGGCGGCTCTCAGTCCAACCTTTCCGGACTGCTGCTGGCAAGAGACTGGTTCTGCAATACCAGACTCAACTGGGATGTAAAGAAGTTCGGTCTGCCTGAACAGTTCCGCAAGTTCCGCATGTACGCTTCTGAGATTTCCCACTTTTCCATGGAAAAGAGCGCTCATCTCATGGGCCTTGGTTATGACGCCGTGGCAAAAATCCCTGTCGACGCCGCCATGCGGATGGATATGAAGGCTTTCAGAGAGCAGATTGAAAAGGATATCAAAGAAGGATTCCTGCCTTTCTGCGCCTGCGCCACTGTGGGAACAACCGACTTCGGCAGTATTGACCCCATGAAAGAGATGCGCGAGATCTGCGATGAGTTCGGAATGTGGCTCCATGCAGATGCCGCCTACGGCAGCGGTGTCATTCTTTCTGAGAAGTACGCCTGCCGTGTCGCGGGACTTGCTGCCTGTGACTCCATCACAGTTGACTTCCACAAGATGTTCCTCATGCCCATCAGCTGCAGTGTTTCGCTGATCAAGGATGGAAAAAACTTTGAAGCTCTGACGCTCCATGCGGACTATCTCAACCGCGAAGAGGATGAAGAAGACGGTTACATCAATCTTGTGAATAAGTCCATGCAGACGACCCGTCGTTTTGATGCTCTCAAGGTGTGGATCTCTTTCCGCATGCGGGGCAAAGAGGGATGGTCCGAACTGATTACCAAATGTATTGACAATGCTGCTTACTTCTATTCTCAGCTTGCCAAACGCGATGATGTTGAAGTTATCGTTAAGCCTGAGATCAGTTCAGTAGTCTTCCGTCTGCTGCCCGTCGCCGGCAGCGCTGAGGATGCTGATACAATGAATAAGCGCATCCGCCGCAGTCTGCTTCATAAGAAAGGTGTTGTGATCGGGCAGACAGTCTGCCGCGGCAATACCTGTCTGAAGTTTACTCTGCTCAACCCCCTGCAGAGCGAAGAGAAACTGGATGAACTTCTTGCGTTGATCCTTTCTTTGCGCTGACAGAGCTGTTTATATGAACCGCAGTTTTTCCTGCATCAGAAGAGCTGCGGTTTTTACTTTTTTAAAAGATCTTTTTAAAAATCCGGGTTGAATATTCCGGGAATCTGTGATATTTTATAAAAAAAATTAACTCAGAGAGGTCAGTATGCCTGCAAATAAAAATCAGATCCGGCGTATTCAAACGATTCTGAAGATGATGCGTCAGAGGCGTTATCCTAATTTCACTTCTTTTATGAAAGAGATGAAAAATCAGGATTTGGGCGGAGCTTATAAGGTTTCAAGCAAAACATTTCTCCGTGATATTGCTGATTTGCGCGATGAATACGGGGCTCCCATCGAGTATGATGCTTCACCAGAATATTGG
>JAGBWB010000005.1 GCA_017629975.1 Lentisphaeria bacterium | reverse complement strand
GAAGCAGCGCCACCACCAGAAAGGTGGCTGCCCGATGCCCAGCTCTGCTGGAAGATGAAGAGCTCCCTGAGGGATTATTCATTTGGAGCTTTCCCCCTGAGTCACCAGAGTGATATCCGAAAAACCGCCGTTGCGGATCTTTGCCATAAGTCCGATCACATCTTTGTAACTGCATTTTCCATCTGCCCGGAGCAGCAATTGCAGTTTCGGATTGGCTTTTTTAAGAGTTTTCAGTTTTTCGATCAGATCGGCATCTGAAACCGGTTCATTATCCACAAGGATCGTCCCCTTGCCGGTCAGAGAGACACTCTTAAAATTGTTATCCGGCAACTCGGAACTGTTCATTTCAGGCGGCGAAACCTTTGTTCCGTACTCCATCAGGGGCATGGTGATCATAAAGGCAATAAGCAGCAGAAATGTCAGGTCAAGGAGCGGCGTCACATTGATTTCGTCAATAGCCTCCCGGCTTCTGAATCTTTCACGGCGGCGGCGCATGGTTCACTCATCCTTGGGATTGTTTTGAGCTGTCTGTTCAAGTTCCAGCTGTTCAAGTTTGAGCCTGACCATAAACTCTTCGGTAAAGTTATCCATCATGTTGGTCAGATGACGGATGGAACCGTTGAGCATATTGTAGCCCACCAGAGAGGGGATCGCCACCACAAGACCTGCCACAGTGGTCAAAAGAGCACCAGCCACACCGGGAGCCAGAGCAAAAAAGTCAGGTTTTCCGGCAACTGCGATTCCGCAGAATGCCATCATAACGCCCCAGACTGTTCCGAAAAGGCCGAGAAAGGGACTGAGACTGACCATAGTTCCCAACATACCGATGCGGGTTTCAAGCTGCTCTATCTGGTGAGAAACCTCCCGTTCAAGCACAGCCTCAATGGCGCTGAGCTGAGCTTCAGAAAGTTTCCCTGCCTCCCGGTGCCAGGGATCGTGCAAGGGGGAAGAGTTTTCGTAGAACTCGTTGAGCTTATCCACCCCGGCAGCATAAAGTTCTCCGATGGGGCCTTCAGGACGCTCCCGGCAGAGAGTACTTGACGCGATACTTCCCTGATGGGCGCGGAACTTATAGAGAAAACGGCGCGAAAGCAGTTTCGCCCGCCGGAGAACCAGTCCTTTATCCACCATGACCGTCCAGGTGATACTGGAACTTATAAGAAGCAGCAGCACGATCCCTTTCCCCACACTGTCACTGTGTTGAAAAGCATAATACACGCCCGGAGAGGCCGCCGCCAGAGGAACCCAGAAATTCATAAAAAACACCCCGCTGAATCGCCCCATCTGTCATAAATGGGAACAAAAATTAAAAATTTTGCAAAAAAAACGAAAAAAAGTCAAATTTGCCCTTTATAAAATATAGGTCAGGTATTATATTCTGCAAGTGCAGAAACTGAAAAAAATGGAGTTTTTTGAAATTATGACTACTGTAATCGGCTTTGATATCGGCGGAACCAAGCTCGGCATCGGTGTGGGTGATGAATCCGGCAAGATTTTCGGAATGACAAAAATCGACAATGTAAACACTGACCCCAATGACATTCTGCCTCTGATGGTCTCAGAAGCCAGAAGACTTTGTGCGGAAGCCGGCGTCAAGGTTTCAGAGTGTCCTGCGTTCGGAATTTCCGCACCTTTCCCGGCAGACGCCCTCCGGGGGATTATGACAGAGCCCCCCAACAACCCCAAATGGCGAAATGTTCCGATCCTGAGCTACCTTCAAAACGAACTCAAAATCCCCGGCTGTTTTGAAAATGATGCCAACTGCGGCGCTCTTGCTGAATGGTTTTTTGGTGCCGGACGCAACTGCCGTGACTTCATCTATCTGACCATGAGTACCGGCATCGGCGGCGGTCTTGTCTGTGCCAATCAGCTTGTCCGCGGCGGCAAAGCCCTCAGCGCCGGTGAATTGGGGCACATTTGTCTGCAGCTTGACGGACGCCAGTGCAACTGCGGGCAGAAAGGATGTTATGAAGCTTACTGCGGCGGCAGAGCCCTCGCCCTGAGAATGCAGGCAGAACTCAAAGATAAGCCCGACAGCATGATCATGCAGCTGGTGAACGGCGATGTTGAAAAAATCGACATGATCGCTCTTGAAAAAGCCGTCCGCGCCAACGATCCCTATGCTCTTGCCCTGTGGGATGAAATGGCTCTGCGGAACGCTCAGGCATTCGGACTTTTCATCAATGCGTTCAACCCGGAAAAACTGATCCTCGGCACCATGGCATGGGCCATCGGAGATCTTTTCACCGATCCCATTCTGAAAAATCTGCCCCGCTTCTGCTGGGATGAACCCCGTGAAGCCTGCCAGATCGTTTCCAGCGAACTCAGACGGAATATCGGTGCTTATGCCGGTATTGCCGCAGCACTCAATTATTTGAAAGAACATTGAAAAAAGACTCCTCGCGTGCTATATTATACACGCGGATGTCGTTTAGTTTCCTGAGCAGCCGGATCCCCTTTGAGAAGAGCTCAAAGGGGACAACAACGGAGTTTTTTTATGCACTGTTTTCATATTCTTCTCTTTTCACTGTTGCTTTTGATTTCCGGTTGCGGAAAAAACACCGCTGACAAAGTCACCCAACTGAAAGTTACCGGCGGCGATGCTCAATGTCTGGCTGCGGGTGAGAAAATGACCTCTCCCCTGCGGATCCAGGTCAGCGGAAAAAGTTCAAAAAATCTTTTTGGCAAGGACCGTTTGCTGCCGGTTGAGGGAGTGAAACTTCTTTTGAGGAGTCCTGCTGATTCACCGGTCAAGATCCAGCCTGTAACCGTTGTTTCCGACGCAGGCGGAGCAGCTGAAGCCATTCTGCCGCTGCCCAGTTACACCGGAGAACAGATCATTGAGATCATCCCGGAGGGCGATGAGAGCAAAAAAATCACGGCAAAAATTTGTACCGGGAT
>JAGBWB010000104.1 GCA_017629975.1 Lentisphaeria bacterium | reverse complement strand
TCTTCCTGGCTCTTGGTCATGTTGATACCATGGAGCATACAGGGAGCGTAAGCGAGGATGATGGAGGGACCGTTGTGGGCTTCAGCTTCACGGATGGCGTTCAGAGTCTGCTGACGGTTGGCACCCATGGAGATGGAGGCGACGTAAACGTTGCCGTAGCTCATGCACATGAAACCGAGGTTCTTCTTGGTCATACGCATACCGGAGGCAGCGAAGAGGGCCACAGCACCGATGGGGGTGGACTTGGAAGCCTGTCCGCCGGTGTTGGAGTAGATCTCAGTGTCAAGAACCAGGATGTTGACGTTGCGATCCTGAGCGACAACGTGGTCGAGACCGCCGTAACCGATATCATAGGCCCAGCCGTCACCGCCGATGATCCACACGGACTTGTCAACGAAGTAGTCCTTGAGTTCGGCGATCTTGGTGATGACTTCCTTGATTTCGCCTTCGCACTTGCACTCGCCAACTTTGGCAAGCATTTCGCCCAGTTTCTTCTGGTTGGCGAGAGCGGCATCATCTTTGGCATCCCAGTTGGCAAGAGCGTATTCAAAACCGGCCTTCATATCGGGGCAGGCAACGCCCAGTTCCAGAGCGCGGTTGACCAGATTCTTCAGCTGTTCGCGGTTGGTGTCAACAGCGACGCGCATACCGAAACCGTACTCGGCGTTATCCTCAAAGAGGGAGTTGGCCCATGCGGGACCGCGGCCTTCTTTGTCCTTGCAGTAGGGCAAGCTGGGGAAGGAGCCGGAGTAGATGGAGGAGCAGCCGGTGGCGTTGGCAACGATCATGCGGTTACCGAAGAGCTGGCTGATCAGGCGGACATAGGGAGCCTCACCGCAGCCGGCGCAAGCGCCGCTGAACTCAAAGTAGGGCTGCTTGAATCCCACACCCTTGACGGTGGATTCGTTGGTGCCGCCCATTTCGTTGTCGGGCAGATCCATGAAGAAGTCGGCATTGACCTGCTGACCGGCTTTGCGTTCGCCGGCGGCGGAAACCATGGAGAGAGCCTTTTCTTTGGCGATACAGCTCTCAACGCAGACGCCGCAGCCGAGACAGTCGTCAACGAAGACCTGGAGACGGTACTTGAGACCGAGTTCCTTCTTGACCGGGGGCTTGGCGTCCACGGTGGCGAAGCTGGCAGGAGCGGTTTCCAGAGCAGCGGGAGCGATCAGTTTTGCACGGATCGCAGCGTGGGGACAAGCCATCACGCACTGGTTGCACTGGATACACTTGGAGGAATCCCAGGCGGGAACTTTGGGAGCAACACCGCGCTTCTCAAAGCGGGCGGTTCCGATGGGCATGGAGCCGTCGTAGCTCATGGCGGAAACGGGGACGGAGTCACCTTTCTGCTCAAGGACGGGCTTCATCAGTTTGACAGCGAATTCACCCATTTCAGGAGTGAACTTGGGTGCGGGCACATAGCACTCGCCGGCAGCGGCGGGCACAGCGACCTGAGTCAGACCGTCAAGAGCTTTGTCAACGCAAAGTTTGTTCTGGTCAACGACTTCCTGACCCTTCTTGGCGAACTTCTTCTCAATACCCTTCTTGATGTAGCCGATGGCTTCAGCTTCGGGAATGATGTCAGCCAGTTTGAAGAAGCAGGTCTGCATGATGGTGGAAATGTATTTGGCGCTTCCAACTTCAAGAGCGACCTTGAGAGCATCCACGACGTAGAACTTCACGTTCTTGGCGATGATGGTTTCCTGCATCTCTTTGGTCAGAGTTGCGAAAGCCTTGTCGGCAGGAGCGTTGGTGTTCAGCAGGAAGGTACCTCCTTCTTTGATGGAGGAGATCATGTCGTACATGCCGATGTAAGCCTGGTTGTGGCAGGCGACGAAGTCGGGGCTGGTGATCAGATATTCACTGGTGATGGGCTTGTCGCCGAAACGCAGATGGCTGATGGTGATACCGCCGGACTTCTTGGAGTCGTAGGAGAAGTAAGCCTGCACATACTTGTCGGTGTTGTCACCGATGATGGCAACGGAGTTCTTGTTGGAACCCACGGTACCGTCGGAACCCAGTCCCCAGAACATGCAGCTGGTGGTGCCGGCAGGTTCGGTGACGATGGTCTCGTCGACGGGGAGAGAGAGGTTGGTGACGTCGTCTTCAATACCGACGGTGAAGTTGTGGGTGCATTTGCCGTCGAGATGCTTGTAGATGGCGAGGACCATGGAAGGAGTGAACTCCTTGCTGGCCAGACCGTAGCGTCCGCCGATGATGGTGATGTCGCGGCCGGCGAGAGCAGCCTTGACGTCGAGGTAGAGAGGTTCGCCGTAGCAGCCGGGTTCCTTGCAGCGGTCAAGAACAGCGATCTTCTTGACGGTGGCAGGAATGGCAGCGGAAAGGGCGGAAATGTCAAAGGGACGATAGAGACGGACCTTGACCAGACCCAGCTTGGCGCCCTTGGCATTGAGGTAGGTGATGGCTTCTTCAATGGTTTCGCAGCCGGAACCCATGGCGACGATCACCTTGTCGGCATCAGCGGCACCGACGTAGTCGAAGAGGTGCAGGGGACGGCCGGTGAGAGCAGCGACCTTGTCCATGTACTTCTGGACGACACCGGGAAGATCTTCGTAGATCTTGTTGGTGGTTTCGCGGCCCTGGAAGTAGACATCGGGGTTCTGGGCGGCCATCTTGGCGTAGGGAGCCTCAGGACGCAGAGCGCGGTTGCGGAAGCGCTCAATGTATTTCATGTCGACCAGAGACTTCATGTCAGCATAGTCAAGAAGTTCAACTTTCTGGTATTCATGAGAGGTACGGAATCCGTCAAAGAAAGCGAGGAAGGGAACTTCGCTTTCCAGAGTGGCCAGGTGAGCCACCAGAGCCAGGTCGTGAGTTTCCTGGATGGAGGCGGCGGAGGTCATGGCATAACCGGTAGCACGGCAGGCCATAACGTCGGAGTGGTCACCGAAGATGGAGAGTGACTGGGCGGCAAGAGCACGGGCAGACACATGGAAGACGGTCGGCAGCATTTCGCCGGCGATCTTGTACATATTCGGGATCATCAGCAGCAGACCCTGACTGGCGGTATAGGTGACGGTGAGAGCACCGGCACTCAGAGAACCGTGAGCGGCACCGGCGGCACCGGCTTCGGACTGCATTTCAACAATACGCAGGGGTTCTCCGAACATGTTTTTCATTCCCTTGCTGGCCCAGGCATCAGCGTACTCACCCATGGGTGAGGACGGGGTGATGGGGTAGAGGGTGGCGACTTCGCTAAATGCATAAGCGACGTAACTGGCGGCATGATTGCCGTCGATGGTCTCCATTCTTTTGCCCATTTGTTTCTCCTTTTGAGGGTTAAAAAATGTTTACTTAAAGAAAAGTAAAACCTGAAAAAATTACATCTGTATAATATACACCAAAGAAACTGACTTTTCAAGTCAACTTCTTCTGGGGCGTTTTTCACTCCTTTTTAGCCAGCGCAAATTGCAGGATCGTTACCACAGCCAGCTGCAATAAAGCCTGGAATACAAGTATGGCGGCTGTCCGGAAATCTCCCCAGAAAATAGGCAGCGCCGTTATTCCTATTGAAAGTGAAAGCAAATGGACCAGCAATACCGCCACCGGCCGGGTCAGCCCCATTCTGACAAAACGGTGGGAGATATGATTATGGTCACCGATCCAGAAAGGTTTTTTGTTCAGAGTCCGGATCACTACCACCATGGCTGTGTCAAAGAGGGGCAGCGCCAGGACGATGAGGGGAATCAATACCGGGAAACGGGAGAGGGAATAACTGATGTCAAAAAAGCTGACCTCCGCTGCTGCCACGGCTGCAAGGAATCCGAGAAAATGGCTGCCGGAGTCCCCCATGAAGATCTTTGCCGGAGCCATGTTGTAGAACCAGAATCCGCAACACACCCCGCAGCTCAATGCTGAGATGGCGGCGATGAAAAACTGACCGTTCAATCCGGCGATGGCTGCGAAGATCCCCAATGCGATGGCGATGACACCTGCCGCAAGACCATCCATGTTGTCAAAAAAGTTGATGGAGTTCATCATCAGCATGATCCAGAATACGGTCACCGCAATGACAAGGGGTTGATTTTCAATAAAGATGTTGAGCCGCACATCGCCATAGATGACAACCAGCAGTGCTATGATAAACTGTCCGCCGAACTTGGCGGCGGCGCCCATGGCGAATTTGTCATCCCACAGCCCCAGAAGAACTGCAAGAGCCGCACATCCGGCGATGACCGCCAGCTGCGGGAGCGCATTTATCATGCCGGGCATGATGCCCTGAAGAGGGAGCATTTCAGAAAGCCCGCCCCACTTGACGGCGGCAATGCCCAGGGTCAGAGCGATGATCCACGAAGTGAACATGGCGGCTCCTCCCAAAAGCGGGGTGGCGCTGCGGTGCTGCTTGTGGTTGGAAGCAGGTATATCAAGAAATCCGGTCTTCCGGGCAATGGCGCCGAAGACCGGAGTCAGAAAGAGCGCAAGTGAAGCGCCGCCGCAAAAGACGGCAATGTAGATCCAAGTCCAAGTGTTCATGTTCATAATTTACCACAAAAATGGTGAAAATGCAAATTTTTTTCTTTAATCAATTGGAAATACACCTGCAATTGTATTATATTATCTTGCTGTATCAACTTTTATCAGGGATTTCAGGGAAATATGGGTTTTACATTTGCGGTATTTATTGCTTTTGCAGGCGTGCTGCTTCTCGCAGGGGTTTTGGCCAACAAGCTTTCCAGCAGATTCAATATGCCTATTTTGCTGCTCTTCCTTGCTGTGGGAATGGCTGTCGGCGGTCACGGATTGGGAATATTGGAGCTTGATCCTGTCAAACATGCCGCTCCCATCAACTCTCTGGGCACCATCGCCATGTGTTTCATCCTCTTTTCAGGAGGTTTGGGAACCTGTTTCCGGACGATCCGGCCTGTGCTTGCCAGCGGTGTTGTTCTTGCCACCTGCGGCGTTTTGCTGACGGCGCTTTTTCTCGGCATCTGCGGCTTTCTGATCTTTCTCGGATTCAGAAACGATGTCAACTGGACATGGTGGATGCTTATGGCATCTTTGATCTCTTCAACGGATGCCGCAGCCATGTTTGCCATTCTCAGAGGAAACGGCGTTAATCTGTCGGGGAATCTTCAGCCTCTTCTTGAACTTGAATCAGGCAGCAACGATCCTATGGCGGCGCTGCTGACTCTTGTCATGCTTCAGATGGTCACTTCTGCAAGCGGATTTTCTTTCTGGCAGATCCCGCTGCTCTTCTACAAGATCATCGGCGGCGCTGCTGCGGGACTTTTGATGGGTGTCATCGGCAGATGGTTTTTCAGCAGACGCTTTGAGTATGAGGGTCTTTACTATGTTTTGGGCGTTGCTATGGTGCTGATCTGTTTCGGGATGGCAGAACTTTTGCAGACAAACGGATTCCTTGCTGTTTACGTCTGCGGCGTTGCCATGGGAAATATGAAATACAATTTCCGTGCCGGGTTGGAAAAATTCAACGAAGGCATTGCCTGGCTGATGCAGGTGATTCTCTTTACCTCTCTCGGAGTTCTGGTCAATCCTGCGGAGCTTCTGGAACTGCGGGTCCTGGTTCCTGGAATATTGCTTTCTCTGTGCATGATGTTGATTGCCCGTCCGGGGGCAGTTTTTATTTCTCTCTGCCGCAGTCACTTTTCGTTCCGGGAGAAACTTCTTGTTTCGTGGGCGGGACTCCGCGGCGCAGCTCCTATCGTGCTTGCGACATTCCCGCTGGTGGCGGGGGTCGAACACTCAAGGCTTATGTTTAATATGATCTTCTTCATGGTCATCGGTTCCGTACTGGTGCAGGGGGTGACTCTGATGCCTCTTGCGCGCAAACTGAATCTTGCCAGGGCTTTTGCTCCCAAGAAACGGGCGCCTGTGGAAATGGAAACAGTTGAGGGTGCCAATTACGATCTTCATGAATTTGAAGTCGGTGATTCTTCCGTTCTGGTGGGGAAGACCCTTGCCGAGGCAAAACTGCCTCCCGGCGCTCTGGTGACTATGATCCGCCGGGGCAAGGGATTTATTCCCGCCTGCGGATGTACCATGATCGAAGCCGGGGACGACCTTGTGGTCATGGGGGCCCCGGATAAACTGCGTGCGGTTTCCCAGCAGTATTTCCCTGAGTGTGCTTATGAGGAAAAACAAGACCTCCCGGACTTTTTTGATAAGTCCATCTTCAAATAAAAAAGATCAGTTTTGAGGAGTTTTTTTGAATTATGTTGAAGCGAACAACTGTCGCCGCTTTTGCCAAACGCAAAAGAGAAAATGAAAAGATCGTCATGATCACAGCTTATGATGCACCCACAGCAGCAGCTGCTGCTGACGCGGGCATTGATATTCTGCTTGTGGGGGATTCTCTTGCCCCTACTGTTCTGGGATACCGGAATACTCTGCCTGTGACCATGGAACAGATGCTTCACCATGCCGCCGCTGTGCGCCGCGGAGCGCCCGGCTCTTTTGTGGTTTTTGATCTGCCTTTCATGAGTTATCAGGAAAGTCTTGAAAAGGCGCTCCACAATGCCGGAAGAGCCTTGAAAGAAGCCGATGCAGATGCCGTGAAACTTGAGGGCGGCGCTGAGGCGGCTCCTCTTATTGAGGCTCTTGTGGGGGCCGGGATCCCTGTAATGGCTCATGTGGGGCTGCTGCCCCAGAGAGTTCAGACCGCTGGCGGCTACCGCATTCAGGGCAGGACGCCTGAGGCGGCGCAGCGGGTTCTTGCTGACGCCCGGGCCGTAGAGGCGGCAGGCGCTTTCGCGGTTGTGCTTGAATGTATCCCTTCTGAATTGGGTAAAACGGTCACTGAATCATTGAATATTCCCACCATCGGTATCGGCTCCGGCATGGATTGCTCCGGACAGGTGCAGGTGATGAACGATGTGATCGGTCTTTTTGAGTCTGCTCCCAAACATGCCAAACGGTACGCTGAAGTGGGACGCATTGTCAGAGAGGCTCTGAGTTCTTATGCTTCAGAGGTGCGGGGCGGAGTCTTCCCGGATGATGAACACAGTTTTCAGTAAGACGATATTTTTTCTGTTGCTGTGTTTTTTTCTCGGCGGCGGCTGTGTGATCCCTTCCGGGGAAGAGAGAACTCTTGAGAAACTCCGGTATGCTGTGCGGCTGCGGATGCTCAATGTGCAGCGTTCCGATCTTTTAAGTTCGGCTGCTCAGGAGCGTTACAATCCCCGGAAAGCGGCGGCGTGTTTTGATCTTGGTTCAGGATATCAGGAGCAGGTGTGGCGTGTTGACAATGATCCTGCGCTGCAAGTTCTTGAAGAGGCCATATCTTATGCTCTGCTTGCAGTTTCAGACACCCTTGAAAAAACGGCTGAAAAGCTGACCGCAGCTCAGTTGGATTACGGGACGAATATACGCTTTCTCAAGTTGAAGAGTGGAAAGTCCTCTCTGGATTCCGCCGCAGAGCTTGCCATGATGACCGGGTGGAGCACTGATAAAGTCAACTCCTTTGTCTCTGTGCCGCTCCCGGAAATAAAATTTGAGCTTTTTCCTCTTTATCCTGAAACGGAGCGCCTTCTCAATGAAAAGGGCAGAGCCGCCGCCTTTCAGACTGCCGCTGAACTCTACCGGACTCCCTCAAAGGCGGGGATCCTGAAAGCGGAACGTTTACGGCGCGCCATTCTCAACCGCGTTCTCATGCAGACAAAAAGCTCCGGGCCTGAAATGACTCCGGAGCTTTATATCGCTTTCTGGCGGAGCAGGATCTTTTCTTCCCTGCTTCCGTTATATTGAAAAGAACTTTTACTTCAGCCGTTCCAGAACATATTGGACGGCTGATTGTTTTTCTTCGCCGGGTTTGGTCGTGGCGGCGATGATTTCCATGGCCTCAAAAAGTCTTTCGCAGCTTTCCTCATAGCTGAGTTTCCCGATCTCAGAGACCAGACGGGCGCCTCTGTCCATAAGTTTTTTGTTGGTGCAGTCCACCCAGCTCATCCAGTTGCCAGTGACTCTGCCCATGACCACCATGGTTCCGGTTGAAATGTTGTTGAGAACCAGCTTCACAGCCATGTGGCGGATCAGGCGCAAGGGGGTATCAGGAATCGTGCACTTGACAGTAAAATCCCCATCCCCGCAGCCGATGAAAAGCCGTTTCCCGGCTGCAAATTTCCGGGCGTAGAGATCAAAGGCTTTTTCCAGTTCACAGCGGTTTTCGGCGACGCCTGTTTCAACGAGGATCGCGGCATCGTTTCCGGTGGCGTATCTTTCGGGGGATTCTTCATTGCCCACAGCGATTTTGAGCAGATTGGCACTGCTGATTTTCGGGGGATTGTTTTGGATCTTTTCTGCGGCGCCCAGTCTTATGTAATCCTCTTTTGTCCACTCAAGACAGCGCAGGGGACGGCGCATGTTCCGCTCCCAGACGGCTTTGGTGTCAAAAAGGGGATTTTTAACGAATGCCCAGGGGGCAGGGGCAGTGGTGTCATCAGAGGGACGGAAAGGGGGCAGCATGAAAGTTGGGGAGCGTTCCGTGGTATCGGTGAAGATATCCAGCAGACAGTCATCGGCACAGTAGGTGATGCGTCCGTGTTTCTTGTAGACGGCAGCTTCAAAGTCGATGTAGTCCGCCATCGCCTTGCGGGAGTCGGGGGCGTCAAGTTCATCAAGGAGTTTGGCAAAGTCTGCGGCGATGTCAGGCATGGGGGTGCCCATAAGTTCAGAAGCCATATATTCCAGAGCCGCTCCGGCAATAAGCTGTTCAGAACTCGTCGCCTGCATACGGGTGGAGCCGGCAAGTCCCATGGGACCGCAGTGAAGATCAAGGACTGTCACCCGGGGATCGTTGATGGCACGGGCGGAGCGTTCAATGCGTTCCGCCAGAAGTTCTGCCGGGTTGTTGAAAAGGAGAAATCCTTTTGCCCCCCGGTTGACTGCCTCTTCAAGAGTTCCGAGAACAGAGGAGGTTTCGCCGCCCTCTGTGATGGCAACGATCATATCATCTTTGCCGATGTTGAGCATCCGCAGCTGTTCACGTCCGAACTCCAGATAGTCTTCAAAAAACTCAACGGAGCGGACAAGGGCAAAGTCGCCCCCCGTCATAATGCTGAAGACCTGATCTGCATATTGGTTGAGGGAAGCGTATTTTTCTGCCGTTTCCCGCCACATGCCTTCCAGCAGAATGCTCAATCGCCCTGTTGCTCCGCAGCCTGAGAAAACGATTTTTCTGCCCTTTTTCAACGTTTCAAGACCTTCCGCGCACAATCTTGAAAATTCCCGGGATTTGAGGACTTTTTTTGCCATTTCAAGTACATTGCGGTCAACCAGCTGAAGATTGGCAACACCGTCAACAGTTGAACGGGCAAACTCTTTGTCCAGATTGCGGGTGAGGGGACTGGATTGTTCCGTGGGGAGAAATCCCAGATGGAACTGGGTCTCATTGGCGATGAAGTCCCGTGCCCGGGCAAGAGAAGAGGCGCTCATGGTCATATACTCCTTAAGATTTATGTTGTATGCATTTTTTCTGAGGTTAATATAATCCGTCTTTACCTCCTTGTCAAGAGCTGATCCTGAGAAGAAGTGAGGCAAAAAGCATGATGTGCTGTTGAAAAATACAATCCTGAGTGCTATATTTCACACTGTGAAACCGAATATGATTTTTATGGAAGGCTTTGAAGTACGGTTATGGAAAATATAATACCTCTCATCTGTGAAACAGCAAAGGCGGCGGGTAAGCTCGCCCTTGAACGGCGGAAAAACTTTGAAGATGTCCGTGTCTTTTCAAAAGAGACTCCGGCTGACCTGGTCACTGATGTGGACAGGGAGGTGGAGCGTTTTATTGTTGAACGTCTGAAAAAGGCAACGCCGGAATTCGGCTTTATCGGTGAAGAATACGGGGTGACGGAGGGCAGCTCCGGGTGGGCATACTGTATTGATCCCATTGACGGAACCACAAGTTATGTTCACGGATCACCTGTTTTCTGTGTTTCCATCGGTGTGCTGAAAGAAGATGAATTTTACGCAGGTGCCGTTTATGCTCCCCAGCTGGATGAACTCTATTATGCGGAAAAAGGGAAAGGGGCGTTTCTGAACGGTACGCCGATCCATGCATCCAAGTGCCGGAGTCTGGGAGAGGCGCTCTGTGCTACGGGATTCGGCTGTATCCGTGCCGGAAAAGAGAAAAACAACCTTGAATACTTTGTGAAGATCGTTCCCCAGCTTCAGGAGATCCGGCGGACAGGCTCCGCCGCCTTTGATATCTGTCAGGTGGCAGCCGGACGCTTTGACGGCTACTGGGAGTTCTATCTCCACCAGTACGACATTGCCGCCGGAGCCATTATCGCTATGGAAGCCGGAGCCTTGTTTACTGATGTCAATGGTGAAAAAGAGTACCTTGAAAAAGGTCTTGTCTGTGCTGCTCCCGGGGTACATCCTCTGCTCTGCCGGGAACTTCATTGATTTTTCTTCTTGAAAAAAAAGCGGAACGGTGCTATATTATACGAAATGAACTTATGTAAAATGGCTTAAATGGGGCAAATACGGCTCCCGAATCATTCAACTTACAGATTAAAGAGGTACTTATGGCTCTCTTCAGCAGCGGAAAATATTCAACCTTGCGCGTTGTGGCTCCTCAGGCCCGTAAGATGGTGATCCCCGATGGTTCCTGGGTAAAGTGCCGCAACTGCGGACAGACGCTTTATACTGAAAGGCTGGAAGACAATCTTAATGTCTGCTGGAATTGCAATTGTCATTTGAGTGTGACTGCACCCGACCGCATCGCCCAGCTGGCAGATGAGGGGAGCTTTGAAGAGTTTGATGTCAATATGAAGTCTGTTGACCTCCTTGAGTTTGTGGACTCCAAACCCTACTCAAAACGGCTGGTTGACAGCGTGGAAAAGACAGGGCTTTCTGAAGCAGTCATCTGCGGCAGATGCACCATTGACGGCAGAGCTTGTGCCATCGGCGTCATGGATTTCCGCTTTATGGGCGCCTCCATGGGCTCAGTTGTGGGCGAAAAAATCGTCCGCATGGTGGAGTACGCCATCAAAGAAAAACTCCCTGTGATCATGGTCACCGCTTCCGGCGGCGCCCGGATGCAGGAGGGGGTTGTCAGTCTTATGCAGATGGCAAAGACCTGCGGCGCCTTTGAAAAACTTTCTGAGGCAGGTCTTGCCTACATCGCCGTTCTGACCAATCCCACTTACGGCGGTGTCAGCGCCAGTTTTGCCACCATCGCAGATGTGATCATGGCAGAGCCTGAGGCCATGATCGGATTCGCCGGACAGCGTGTCATTGCTGAAACCACCAATGCCAAACTCCCCGAAAATTTCCAGAAAGCGGAGTTCCTTTGGGAGAAAGGTTTGATCGATCGCGTGGTGGAAAGAAAAAATTTACGAAAAGAATTGGGATTATTACTTGAATTTTTCAAGAACTGAGTATATATTGTATTATTGTCACTTTTTGATGCCGGGACGGACCCCGTGTGTTGTCAAAAGCGCCAACCGGGTCAGGTGGGGAACCAAGCAGCCCTACGCGATTTTTGACAGGCCTCGGGTAATCTGTTCCGGCTCTTTTCTTTATGATTAAGCCGGAACCTTTTTTTTGAGGGAGATCACCATGGAACGATTTGACGGACGCAGACCCGATGAACTGCGTAAATGGAGTTTAGTACCCAATTTTCTTTCACACCCTGTCGGTTCAACCCTCATCAGCTGCGGCGGGACCCGTGTGGTCTGTGCCGTAAGTTCCGAAAGCCGTGTTCCTCCGTGGATGAAAAGTCAGGGGAAAGCCGGCGGCTGGATCACCTGCGAATACGGAATGCTCCCTGCTTCTACCGGTGACCGTATGAAACGCGAAGCCGCTTCAGGAAAGCAGGGAGGGCGGACTGTTGAGATCCAGCGTCTCATCGGCCGTTCTTTGCGGATGTGCGCCGACCTTGAAAAACTGGGCGAAAATACCCTCTATATCGACTGCGATGTGATTGACGCCGACGGCGGAACCCGCTGCGGCGGTATTTCAGGTGCCGCTGCCGCCCTTGCCATTGCCTGCAAAAAACTTTATCATGAAGTTTCCCCTTTCAAACAGCTTGTCGCCGCCGTGAGCGTGGGGATCGTGGATGGTGTGCCTGTTCTTGACCTCTGCTATGAAGAGGATTCCCGGGCAGAGGTGGATATGAATGTGGTCATGGCTGAGTCCGGGGAGTTTATTGAGATCCAGGGGACCGCTGAACACGGTACCTTTTCCAGAAGCCGTATGAATGAACTCCTTGATCTGGCTGAACACGGTTTGAAACAGATCTTTGCGTTGCAGAGAGAGTGCATTGAAGCGGGGTTGAAGTGAGTGAATATCAGGTAATAGCCAGAAAATGGCGTCCCCAGCGTTTCACCGACGTGGTGGGGCAGCAGCATGTGGTGCGTACACTGCGTAATGCCATTACCCAGAACCGGACCGGACACGCTTACCTTTTTGTCGGTCCCAGAGGTATCGGTAAAACCACTCTTGCCCGTATCTTTGCCAAAGCGCTCAACTGCCTTGCTCCTGTTGACGGTGATCCCTGCTGCCAGTGCGAAAACTGCCGCGCCATGGCTGAGGAGCGTTCCCTTGATGTGATCGAAATCGACGCCGCCAGCCGCAACAATGCTGAATCCATGCGTGAACTTGCCGATGATGTGCTCCCCAGTCCTGTGGGGGGCAAGTACAAGGTTTACATCATTGACGAGGTCCACATGCTTTCAAAAGTGGCTTGGAACGTTTTGCTCAAAACTGTTGAAGAGCCGCCGCCCCATGTGAAGTTTATCTTCGCCACCACCGAAGTCCATCAGGTGCTGCCCACCATCATTTCCCGCTGTCAGCGTTTTGATTTGCAGCCCATCCCCACAAAACTCATTGCTGAAAGGCTTTCGCTTATTGCCAGAACTGAGAATGTGTCAGTGGAGCCTGAAGCTGTCGCTGCCATCGCCCGCGCCGCTGAAGGCGGTATGCGTGATGCCCAGTCTCTTCTGGATCAGATGATCGCCTTTTTCCTGCGGGGAGACGGGGGCGCCATTACGGGGGCACAGGTTCTTTCACTTTTCGGACTGACGGACAGGGGGGATCTTGACTCTCTTATCGGCTCCATGCTCCGCAACGACCCGGCAGGCGTCATAACCATCATTGCCAAACTTGCCAAAAGAGGCAAGAATCTTGAAACGTTGTTTGAAGAGATGCTGGGAGCGCTCCGGGCTGTGGAGCTTTGTGCCTTGCTGCCCCAGCCGGAAACGGTTCTTGATGAAACTCCCGAATCCATTGCCGCCTACCGGCAGCTTGGAACTCAGGCGCCCAACAGCGATGTGGTACGGATCCTCCTTGAACAGCTGGCTCCCGCAGGGCGCACACTCAGAGATGCCCTTGACCGGCAGATCGTTCTGGAAACTCTCGTACTCAAGGCTATGCGCGAGGCTCATGCGGTCAGGATAGATGATATCCTGCGCCGCCTCAATCAGCTCAGAAGTGCCGGGGAACTCAAGTTCCTGGAACAGCTCCCTCCTGTGGAGCGTCCTCTGCCCATTCCAGGGAGTGTTGCCGTATCTGCACCGGTTCCTGCCCCCGCTCCCGCTCCCGCTCCTGCGCCGGTTGTTGCGCCCGCTCCTGAGCCGGCTCCCGCGCCTGTTGTTGCGCCCGCTCCCGCTCCTGCGCCGGTTGTTGCGCCCGCGCCTGAGCCTGTTATTGAACCTGCCCCCATACCTGAACCGGCACCTGCTCCTGCGGCGGTTGTTGAGCCTGTTCCTGAACCGGTTCCAGCGCCTGTTGTTGAGTCTGCGCCCATTCCTGAACCGGCTTCCGCACCGGTTGCAGAAGCTGCCCCTCAGCCTGAACCTGAGTCTGTTCCAGCTCCTGTGCCGGAACCTGAAGTCCGGAGCGATGCTCCTGCAGATACCCCTCAGGAAACAACTCTTCCCGCAGGGGAGAGTGATGTGGCATCTGATATCGCCAATCAGGGAGAGGATCTTCAGCAGGCGCCTGACCGCAAGGTCCGTCACAGTGTGATGGCTCACGATCCTGACGCTCTGCGCCGGATCGTTCATGAAGACCCCAGAGTGGCTGAGGCGGTCAAACTTTTTGACGGCAAAGTCATTGATATGCATGTGATGTAAGAAATAAAAGTATTTGATCTAAAAAGATATACAGGAGAATAACTATGAAAATCGCCGTGACTTGCGAAAATCATCAGGTGTTTCAGCACTTCGGGCACACCCCCGGATTTGCTGTTTTTGAGGCAGAAACCGGTAAGATCATCAGCGAAAAACTTATTTCATCCGGCGACTCCGGACACGGCGCTCTTGCCGCTTTGCTGGCTGAAGAAAAGGTGGATGTCCTTATTTGCGGCGGCATCGGCGGCGGCGCCATCAACGCCCTCAAGCAGGCATTCATTCTTGTGGTGGGCGGCGCTGAAGGCGATGTGCGCGAAGTTGCCGAAGCCTTTCTCAACAACACCCTGAAACTGCGGGAAAATTTCCGGTGCAGCCACCATCATCACGAAGAAGGTCACACTTGCGGCGACCATGGCTGCGGCAGCGGCGGATGCAGCCACTGAAAAATGCACTTGCAAGGCGGAAAATGACTCCGCCTTTTTTCTTTCTCTGTAAAAAAAGGTTTTTTCGATGATCAGGCATGCGGCTTTTGATTTTGACGGGACTCTGGCAGACAGTGTTGAATTCTGCCTGGGCGTTTTTGACCGTGTTTTTAAGAAATACATGGGGGATAAGGCTCCTGACCGGGAGGCGATTTACAGCAATTTCGGCATGAATGAACCGGGGGTGCTGCGCTTTTTCATGGGCAGGGAAGACAAGGAGGCAGAAGAGGATTTTTATACCTTTCACCGGGAACTCCACCCGGTGAAGTGCCCTGAACCTTTCCCCGGAGTTATGGGGTTGCTTGACTTTCTTAAAGAGCAGAAGGTCCCCATGACCATCTTGACCGGCAGATCCCGGACGACTTGCAATATTTCTCTTGATTATCTCGGTATGCAGGACTATTTTCAAAGTGCCAAATACGGTTCTCCTGAAAAAAATGATAAAGCCGCCCAGCTGCGGGAACTTATGAACGAATATGCCCTTGCTCCTGAAGAAATCATTTATGTGGGGGATGCCGTTTCAGATGTGACTGCCTGCCGCGAAGCAGGTGTGACCTGTCTGACTGCCGGGTGGGCCTCTTCCGCCCGTCTTGAAGAACTGAACAAAGTCAATCCCGGTCTGGTCTTTCTTTCCGTCGATGGGATGCAGAAGTACATAGCAGAACATCTGTGTGATGCCTCGCAGCAGTAACAGGACTCCGGAAAATTTTCATTACAGCTTTATGTTGTGAAATAAGGTTTTTTTCCGCAAAAACTCTTGTATTTTCCCTTTAATGCAGTATCTTATACGAGAAGTTTCAAAAAATCAGAAAATATTTAAGGAAGTATTATGCGTACACATGCCATGGGTGAGATGACGGTCAAAGAGATCCGTGAATACCTTGAACACAACAAAACCATTATAGTGCCTTACGGCGTGGTGGAGCAGCACGGCTACCATCTGCCTTTGAGCATGGATATCCACAATGCCGAAGTTCCGGCTTACAAACTTGCAGAAAAACTTGACTGCATCGTAGCACCGCCGCTGAACTACTGTTTTTCCGGCGGTCAGCTCCCCGGCACCATCAATGTGCGTCCCACCACCTTTTGCGCCATGATGTGTGACATTGTTGAATCTCTTGCATCTCAGGGGTTTGAAAATATTCTGATCTATCCCGGACACGGCGGTTCAGAAAGTCTTGCCCAGCTGAAAGAGGCATTGCGGATCCTGAAATGGCTGAATAAATCCCTTGAAGCGACTCTGATCATGATCCTGCGGCGCGGAGACCATTGGCGCCGTGAGCGGGATCCCCGCAGGACCGGCGGAGATTTCCACGCCGGGGATTCCGAAACTTCTCTGATGCTCGCTTACCGGCCTCATCTTGTGCAGATGGATCAGCTTGAACTGGATGAACCGGAACTCGCCGAAAGAATGCGTCACGATCAGGATGCCTACCAGCTCTGCACCACTTTGAGCGGGGCAAAACAGGAGATCCCCACCACCCGGCAGCGTCCTGAGATCAAAGTGGGAGTCATGGGTTATCCCGAACATGCCACTGCTGAGCGGGGCATTGAAAACGTTGAAAAAGCCATTGCGCCCATGGCAGAAATGGTGAAAAAAGCCATTGCTGCCGCAGATGAAAACCGTCGTTCCGGCAACCGGATCGAGGTGAAGTCTCCTGTGCTTGTGGTTGAGGCCGGCTCCAAAGAGATTGCCGTTAAAGCCTGAAAAGGACTTTTAAAGAAGCGTATTTTCTTCTGCGGTGCTCTTGACAAAAGTTTTGTACCGTGTTATATTAGTCATCAATTGCATTTTTAACGAAATTTCAGGTGACAGAGATGGGATATTTCACTTCTGAATCGTCTCCCTGCCGCAAAGTTTGCGGCAACGGAGAAGTCGCGTTTGAAAACGAATACATCAAGTGGATCCATGATGAGAAGTCCGGGCAGCTTACCGGGGCTGTGGTGAAAAACGGTTCCGGCGCCAATATGATTGCTTCTCCTTTGTATTTTTCCATAAACAGTGACTTTGGCGGTGGCGTCAAATGCTTCAAGGCGGGATTCAGTGCCTCTAAAGTTGAATTTTGCGAAAAAGGTGTTGTCGCTGAGTCAGAGTTCGTTTCTGATGACGGCTCTGTGCTGCCGGGACTCCTGCTGCGGCATACCATTGAATACGGCGAATGGGGCGAGGGGGTCCATACTCTTGAAGTGATTCCTGAACAGCCTGTTACGGGGATCCGTTCCATGATGCCTGTGCGCTTTGGAGTGACCTCCTCCATTGACCGTGTGGGCATCCGCCGCCGTCTTGCTTCCGGCGTCGGGGCATGGAGTCAGAATCCCATGCACTGGCAGGAGCTTCACGGCGGAAAGAGAGCT
>JAGBWB010000103.1 GCA_017629975.1 Lentisphaeria bacterium | reverse complement strand
GACAGTTTGACCGCAAGGCGAACCGTCTGGCGAACTTTCTGCTGACCCGACATGTCCGCAAAGGCGACAAGGTCGCTATTCTGCTGATGAACTGCCTTGAGTGGCTCCCCATCTACTTCGGGATCCTAAAATCAGGCGCCATGGCGGTGCCGCTGAATTTCCGCTATACCGCCGAAGAGATCAAGTACTGTCTGGAACTTGCCGACGTGGACTATCTCTTTTTCGGTCCTGAGTTCACCGGCAGGGTCGAGACCATCTGCGATCAGCTCCCCCGGATCAAATCTTTCCTCTATGTGGGCGAGGATTGTCCCTCCTTTGCCGAACCTTACGGCAATCTTGTTTCCTACTGTTCCAGCCGTGCGCCTCAGGTGGCTCTGACTGAAGAGGATGAGGCGGCGGTCTACTTTTCTTCCGGAACCACCGGATTCCCCAAAGCCATCGTCCACTGTCACCGCAGTTTGAGTCATGCCTGTGTCGTTGAGCAGAAGCATCACGGACAGACCAGAGAGGACGTTTTTCTCTGTATTCCGCCTCTCTATCACACCGGCGCCAAGATGCACTGGTTCGGTTCTTTCCTTGTGGGCGGAAAAGCGGTTCTGCTCAAAGGGATCAAGCCTGAATGGATCATTTCTGCTGTTTCCGAAGAAAAGTGTACGGTGGTCTGGCTTCTGGTGCCGTGGGCGCAGGACATTCTTGACGCCATTGAAAGAGGGGAGATCAAACTGGACTCCTATCAGCTTTCACAGTGGCATCTGATGCACATCGGTGCCCAGCCTGTTCCTCCCAGTCTTATCAAAAGGTGGAAACAGATCTTCCCCCATCATGACTATGACACCAACTACGGTTTGAGCGAATCCATCGGTCCCGGCGCCGTTCATCTGGGCATTGAAAACATTGACCACGTGGGGGCCATCGGCAAGGCAGGCTACGGATGGGAGTGCGCCATTGTTGACGAAAACCGCGTCCCCGTGGCTCCCGGCGAAGTGGGCGAACTGGCGGTCCGCGGCGCAGGCGTTATGAAGTGTTACCACAAAGATGAAAAAGCCACAGCCGAAACTCTTTCAAAAGACGGGTGGCTCTATACCGGCGACATGGCAAAAACTGATGCCGACGGATTTATTTACCTTGTTGACCGCAAAAAAGATGTGATCATTACCGGAGGGGAAAACCTTTACCCCGTCCAGATCGAAGACTTTCTGCGCCGTCACAACGCCATCAAGGATGTGGCTGTCATCGGACTTCCTGATGCCCGTCTGGGCGAGATCGCCGCTGCCATCATTGAAGTCAAACCCGGAGAGACTCTGACTGAAGAGGATGTGGAAAACTTCTGCAAATCGCTTCCCCGCTATCAGCGTCCCCGCAAGGTGATTTTTGCAAACGTCCCCCGGAACCCCACCGGGAAAATTGAGAAACCGCTTCTGAGAAAGACCTACGGCGGTGCCAATCTGGTGGCGCAGCAGAACGAACTCAACTGAAGAGAGGATAAGTTTTCTGCAAAGAGGTGCTGATGTGAAAAGTCAGCGCCTCTTTTTTTTGCGGCTCTCTACAAGAAAAAGCTGGATGGCATTGTAGCTGTTGTGCCACAAAACATAACTGATGACGCCCATGGCGGCAAGAGGATTGGCATAGACCAGAGCCAGATAGATGGTGAGAGTGGTGTTTTTCTGTCCCAGACTCTGACTGGACTCCCGGCGGAACCTTTTCTTTTCAAGAAGAGCGCCGATGCCGAAACTGGCAATGCAGATAACAAGAGAGATCTGCGCCGTTTCAAGAATGATCCAGGGGGAGATCCCCGGATTGTCGCGGAAAAACGCTGCGGCGGATGCTGCGATGATGAAAAGACATAACGACCATAAACCGAAAGAGACAGTTGCAAGTTTTCCGGGGAGTTCCCGGGCGGCGGGGCAGATCTTCCGCACAATGAATGCCGCTCCGCCGGGGATCAGAAGCAGAAAGATGAGAGTGTTCGCCACGCGGCCCAGAAACTCAAAAGAGGTATTGCCGCAGATCCACCCCAGCAGAAAGGGCATGAAAAGCGCCATTCCCGCATTTGTGACCAGAAAAGAGGTGATGACATATCCCACGTTTCCCCTGAGAAATCCCATGACCACAGAGGCGGCGGCGGCCGTGGGGGTGATGCCGGTGAAAAATGCCGCCTGGGCGAGAGTTTCGTTGCATGTGAGCTGCCGTGTGATCAAGTAGGCGCTGACGCCGACGGCAAGGTTGACCGCCAGAAGGATCCAGTGTGAGGGGCGGAACTTGAGATCTTTAAGGTTCAGTTTGAGAAAGACCATGAAAAGCATGGTCATGAGCAGATAGCGGATGAGAAAGTTCAATTCCGCCGCCCGGGGAAAGCACAATCCCAGTGCCAGAGGCACAAAGATCATCGCCGGACGCAAAAGAGTTTTCCATGTCATAAAAAATATCCTGGAAGAGTTCTGGATTTCAAGCTGTTTCTTTACAGACAACTGACCGATAATATACTGTTTTCTGCGTGAATTTTCAAGAGAGTCCGCGGACAATATCAGACAAATTCTTGATTTTTATGGATATGATGCTATATTATCTGAATTACAGTTGTATGTTTCAGTAAAATCAATGACTTACCGGAGCAGTTTTACCCCGATGAATAGCACCAATGACTTCAGAACACCTGACGAGGAGTTGAAACAGGGATCTCAGGAGCCTGATATACTCCGGACTCTTCCGCCCACAGTTAAGGTCGGGGAGCTCTTCTGTGACCGTTACGAAGTTACCTCTTATCTTGGCGAAGGCTCCATGGGGATGGTCTACGGCTGCACAGATCTTGTTTCACGGATGGAAGTCGCGGTCAAGATGTTCCCCCCTGAACTTTCAAATAATCAGGAGATGATGGAGCAGATCAGAAGCAATTTTCAGCTGGTCCAGCCTTTGAAACACGATAATATCGCCGCTCTGATAAATCTTGAACCCGATCCGAAACACTCCGGCAGTTACATGCTGGTGATGGAGCTTGCCAAAGGGAAAAGTTTGCAGGAGCTGATCCGGAAAGCCAAAACGCAGCAGCGCCCCTTTTCTGTGAATGAAGCTCTCCCCCTGCTGCGGCAGATCGCCTCAGCCCTTGATTATGCCCACGCAGGCAGAGTGGTGCACCGCGATGTGAAACCCGGTAATATCATCGTTTCAGATGAGGGGAAGGTCTTTGTACTTGATTTCGGGATCGCTGCACGGATCAGTGCCTCTCAGGCTCAGCTTACCGGGCACACCGCCAACACCGGCGGAACTCCTGCTTACAAGTCGCCTGAACAGTGGAAAGCGCGTCACCCCCAGGGGGCCATGGATCAGTACGCTCTCGGCGTTATCGCTTATGAGATGCTTGCAAATGCTCTGCCTTTTGACTCCGGCAACAACGGAATGCTTCGTGAAGCGGTTCTTTATGAAACGCCTGAGAGGTTTTCCGGAGTCAGTGACAGAGTGTGGAGCGTTCTTCTCAAAGTCCTTGCCAAAGAGCCTGAGGAGCGCTTTGAAAGCTGTACCGCCTTTGTGGAATCTCTCGCCGGTGTCAACAGCGCTTCCGGGGCGGAGAAGGTTGTTTGCGAACAGGATTATTTTGAAGTTTCAGCCACCCTTGAAGTTCTTGAAATGAGGGCGGCGAAATTGGGGATCCATCTTGACGATGATGATGAGTTCCTTATCAAGAAAAAGAGCGCTGCAAATGCCGACAAACATGAAGACAGTTCCAAAGCCGCAAGGTTTCTTGCAGAAGCTGTGGAGCGGGGAAAAACGATCATTGCCCGGTGCAAAAGCGAATCTGAAGCGCAGCAGAAAGTCCGGGCAGATGAACGGCAGAAAAGTGAGCCGCAGCCCGCAGCTGAAAGTGTGAAAAACGCGGCTCCTGAAAGAACCGGTGAGCACGTTCCTGTTTCAAATCATGTGGTGCAGCTGGTGGCGCTTTCACGCAAATTGAAGCTTGCCATGGTTAAAATCAGGGCCGGTTCCTTTATCATGGGTAGCCGCGAAGAGGAGTTCGGGTACGACAAGGATGAAAAAATGCACCGTATTACCCTGACTCAGGATTTCTGGATCGGCAAATACCCGGTGACTCAAGAGGAATATGAAGCGCTTATGGGGAGCAATCCTTCCCACTTCAAGATGGCAAAGTACCCGGTTGAAAATGTCAGCTGGGACGATGCCCGGGCGTTTTGTGAAAAACTCAACCGCCGATACGCAAGAGTACTCCCTTTGAATTACCGCTTTGATCTGCCCACTGAAGCTCAGTGGGAGTATGCCTGCCGCGGAGGAACTGAAACTGCTTTGAACAGCGGAAAAGAATTGACCTCCGGCATTGACAGCTGCTTCAATCTGGATGAAGTGGCATGGTACAGCGGAAACTCCAGAGGCAGAAGCCATACCGTCGGACGCAAGCGTCCAAACGCTTACGGCCTCTGCGATATGCACGGCAATGTATGGGAGTGGTGCCGGGACTGGTACGGCTATTATTGCGGAGATGAAACAGATCCCACCGGACCGCCGACGGGAGCCGGACGCATTTTCCGCGGCGGCAGCTGGTATGACAGCGCCGCGCGCTGCCGGGCGGCGTACCGGAGTTATGCTTCTCCCGGCAACCGCAGTTTTGATGTGGGGTTCCGGATCGCTCTTGTGCCGGTAAGATGACCATTAAAAAGGGCTTTCAGGCAAAAAAAAGAGTTTTTTTTCGTATATTCGCTTGATATTTATGGTAATAGTGATACTTTAGATTAAGAGACATCCGCGTTTACCGGAAAATACCGGTTGGACGCAAGTGGAATAAAGGAGAATTTTTGAGAGAACGACTATGAAGTACTATACAGAAGAGCATGAATGGGTTGAAGTAACAGACGATGAGGCGACGATAGGCATTTCAGAATATGCCGCCGAACAGCTGGGCGAAGTTTCTTATGTGGAACTGCCCGAAGAGGATGACTGCTTCAACATCGGTGACAGATTGGGCGAGATTGAGTCAGAGAAAACCTCCTGCGATATCTACTCTCCCATCAGCGGAACCGTTTGCGCTGTGAATGATACTTTGGCTGATGCTCCGGATCTGCTCAATGAATCTCCGGAAGATAAAGGATGGATCTGCAAGATGATCGATTTTGATCCGGCTGATCTGGATGACCTCATGGATGAAGAGGCATACATGGAGTATGTTGAGTCTTTGAATTGAATCGGTACCGGGAATCACAAGTTCCCGGTTTTTTAATGGCGAATTGAGGAAGAGTGGAGTGCGCCGCCTGAATTTTAAGTCTTCATTGGCGGTCACCCCGGAAAGAGGAGAAAATATTTATGTTGCGCCGTGACTTTTTGAAAGGTGTCGTTTTTACCGCACTTGCCGCAGGATTGCTGAAACGCCTCCCCCTGGGGGCCGCTGTGAAAGAGGGCGAAGCCTGTGATCTTGTCGCCGTCAGAGGCAAATCCCCCGCCGATATGTTCGATCTTGCCATCGCCGAACTGGGAGGCATGGGCGCCTTTGTCCGCAAAGGGCAGAGTGTGGTCGTCAAACCCAATATCGGCTGGAACGCACTCCCCGAAGAGGGGGCAGATACCAATCCCGAACTTGTGGGACGCATCGTGAAACGCGCCCGTGAGGCAGGCGCTTCAAAAGTTATCGTCTTTGATCATACATGCGATGCCGACTGGGTCGCATGCTACAAGCGCAGCGGTATCCGTGAGGCTGTGGAAAAGAATGGCGGCGTCATGGTCACCGGCAACGACAAAAGCGTTTACCGCGAAATTGAGATCAAAGGCGCCAAAGTTATGAAAAAAGCTCTGGTCCATCCTGCACTGCTTGATGCCGATGTGGTCATCAACGTCCCTGTTCTCAAGAATCACGGCGGCGCCACCATGACCTGCGCCATGAAAAACTATATGGGGGTGGTCTGGGACCGCCGCTGGATGCACAAGAACAAACTTGAGCAGACGATCGCGGATTCAGTCCTTATCCGCAAGCCCGATCTCAATGTGGTGGATGCCCATTTGGTCATGACCCACGGCGGTCCCACGGGACGCTCCGCCAGAAGCCGCAGAGTCAAGATGAATTCTCTTCTGGCTTCAAAGGATATCCTCGCCATTGATATGGCGGCAGTGAAAATGCTGGGCGTTACCATGCCCGCCCACCGCAACTATCTGGAAAAAGCAAGTGAGCTCAAACTGGGCGAAAGCGACCTCAAAAAGATCAAGATCAAGAGGATCGTCGCTGACAGGAGAAAGAGCTGAACCGTGAAAAAACTCAGGATTTTCAGGATCATCATCTCAACACTGATGTTTCTCATGATCTGCGCTGCCTTTTCGGGCATTTGCGATGAAGCGGCAAAGGTGTGTGATGTTGAGTTTTTTCCGGCTTTCGCCGCAGGTTCTGCTATGGCGATATTCTGGATCATCCTTGCCCTTGTGCGGGGGAGAGCCTTCTGTTCTTTCGGTTGTCCTCTGGGATTTATGCAGGATGTGACGGGATTTCTGGGACGGAAACTTTTAAGAAAGAAATGTCTGCCGCAAAAACCGTACCGTTTTCTGCGTTACAGCGCAGGCGTTTTTCTGCTGGTGCTCTTTGTTTTCGGATTCAGCAGTTTTGCCGGATTCTTTGAACCCTTTTCTGCCACAGGACGATTTTTGAACACCTGGCTGAGGCCGCTTTTTCAGTTCATCGGCAATGTGACAGGCCTCTGGGACTACTCCGAGATCACGCCTGTGGTTCCGGGAGTGGCAATTGCTTCGGCGGTGATCCTGCTTCTGATCGTAATTTCCGCCTTTTTCAGAGAGCGCCTTTTCTGCAACACTCTGTGTCCGGCAGGATTTCTGCTGGGACTTTTTTCCCGTATCGCAAGATACCGGCTTAAGTTCAGCGATAAGTGTGTCCGCTGCAAAGGCTGCGAAAAGGTGTGCAAAGCCGGATGCATCGACGTTGAAAAGGGAATCATCGACAACGAAAGATGTGTGGTCTGCGGCAATTGTGAGGCGGTATGCAAGTTTTCCGGATTGACTGTTGTCAACTCTTTTTTCCCCCACGGTCAGGTTCCGGGCGCTCTGGACAACAAAAGACGCCTCTTTCTGGGCGGCATCGCTGCCGCAGGTGTCGCTGCCGCTGTGGGAAAAAATATGCTGAAAGCCCCCCTTGGAAAACTCCCCTGCGCACCTCCCGGAGCCGGGAATGTCTCTGATTTCAATCTGAAATGCACCGGTTGTCAGCTCTGTATCGCCAACTGTACCGGCAAAGTTCTGACTCCTGCCGGACTGGAATACGGTATCGCCGGTATCGGACAACCCCGTCTGCTCCCTGAAAAAGGTTTTTGTGATTACAACTGCAACAAATGCAGCTCCATTTGTCCTGCGGGGGCTTTGATGCCTCTCACCCTTGCTGAGAAAAAGCGGTGGCGGGTGGGGAAAGTCACCTATTTCCGCGAGCGCTGTGTGGTGGTCACCGACGGCGAAGCCTGCGGCGCTTGCGCTGAACACTGTCCCACAGGGGCTCTGGATATGGTGGACTACAAAGATGGACTCACTATTCCCAAGGTGACGCCTGAGCTCTGCATCGGTTGCGGAGGGTGTGAATTTATCTGTCCTGTGCGTCCCCTGCGTGCCGTTGAAGTCAGCGGCGTGGCGCGGCAATCTCCGATCGTTGATCCGGAAATTTTTGAATCCGGGAAAAAAGAGAAAACTCCTCCGGCGCCTGCACCGCAAAAGAGTGCCGATGATGCCTTCCCCTTCTGATGAATTACTATTTCCACGTTCCATTCTGCGCTTCAAAGTGCGGCTACTGCGCCTTTTACTCCCTGCCCGGAGCAGGGGCGCAGCTTATGGACGCCTATCTTGAGCAGCTGGAACGCTCCTTTGTTCCCTGCGGAAGGGCTGAAACGGTCTATATCGGCGGCGGAACTCCCACTTTGCTTTCTGAAAAGCAATTGGAGCGTTTCTTCAAACTTCTCCATGACCGCCTTGAATTTGAGGTGGGAGCGGAAATTTCATGCGAGGGCAACCCGGAGTCTCTCACTCAGGATAAGGTTTCTCTTCTCAGAGAAAACATCACCCGCTTCAGTATGGGAGTCCAGAGCTTTGATCCCGGAGTCCGTGCCAATATCGGCAGACGGTGCAGTCAGCAGGCGCTGGAAAAGGCCATTGAACTTGTGCAGCAAGCCCGCTTCCCCCATTGGAACATGGATCTTATCTTTGCCCTGCCCGGGCAGAGCGATGAAGCCTTTTTTGCCGGAGCTGAAAGAGCGCTCCTGTCAGGGGTTGACCACATTTCATGTTACGCCCTCACCGCTGAAGAAAATGCACTTCTGAAGCTCCCGGAAGATGATGACCGGGCGTCAGAGCTGCTGCCGCGGATCGTTGATTTTCTCAGTGAAAAAGGCTTCAGGCGCTACGAGATCTCAAACTTTGCCGCTCCGGGGGGAGAATGCCGCCACAATATGAATGTCTGGCGGGGAGGGCTCCTTTACGGCGCAGGACCCACCGCATGCGGTTTTGACGGTGTTGACCGCTGGACTTGCAGGGAACTTGAAGAGTGGCTTCAGGGAAAAGAACCTGAACAGGATTCCATTTCACCCGGAGCGCGTCTGAACGAGATCTTTGCCGTCAATCTGCGGACAGGCGCCGGATGGACTCCGGAACTGTGGAACCGTGTTCCCGGGGGCGACTCCTGGGAGAACCGGTGCCGTATCATCAAAGATGTTGCCGCCGGATTGGAAAAAAATTGGTTTATCATTTCAGAGGAACGCATTGCCCTGACCGGTGACGGCATGATGTTCTGGAATTCTGTCGCCGGGGAGATTTTTGATTATGGGACTTGAATACACCCCCTATACCCCTTACAAGCGTTACAAGCTGGAAATCGCCTATGACGGCAGCGACTACTGCGGCTGGCAGATCCAGCCCCACAGTCCTTCTGTGCAGCAGACGCTGCAGGAAACTCTTGAAAAACTTTACAAACACCCCATCCATCTTATCGGCAGTTCCCGCACCGATACGGGCGTTCATGCTCTGGGATTTGTGGCAAGTTTTCTGACGCCTCAGCAGCCGGATATTCCGGCAGAAAATCTGATGAAAGTGCTGAACCGCCGTCTGCCTTACTCCATCCGGATCCGTTCCGCAGTGGAGGTGCCGCTTTCGTTTCACTCCCGCTATGATGCGCTGGGGAAAGCCTATACCTATGTCCTGAACTACGGACCTGAGTCCCCCTTTTCAGTGCGCTACTCCTGGAAATCATGCCACACTCTTGATCCGGAAAAGATCAAAGCCGTGCTGCCTGTGCTGACCGGGACCCATGACTACTCCTCCTTTGTGGTGGAGCGCTCCGCCATTGATGACGCTGTGCGGACCATCTACCGCATTGATTACAGGGAGTTCGGACACTTCGGATGTGTCACCTTTGTGGGGAACGGATTCCTCTATAAAATGATCCGCTGCCTCATGGGAACCATTGAAGCAGCGGGAGCAGGGAAACTTTCACCTGAAGCTGTGAAACGCATCCTTGAAGCAAAACAGCGTCTGGCAGCGCCCGAAACGGCGCCCCCCAACGGACTCTTCCTCATGCAGGCTTTCTACGACGAGGAGTCTTTGCACAATTACGCCACCACAGCTCTGCCCTTTACTTATTGAGCAAAGGCAGCAGATCTTCAAGGAGTGCGGCCTTGCCTACTGCGCCGTTGATGCGCTTTTGTTCAACGCCGTCCTTGAAGATCACCATGCGGGGAATGGAGGTCACTTCGTAAGAGGTGGCGCATTCAATGCAAGTTTCAATATCGCACTTGGCAATGACCAGTTCCGGGGGCGTCTCTTCGATCACCTGATCCATGATGCGTGCCATGGTTTTGCATGCACCGCACCACTCTGCTCTGAAATAGAGTAAAACCACACCCTCTTGCTGAGTGACGCTTTTGCAGAGTTCCGGGGTAAGTTCAATAACAGTTGCCATAGAATAAGCTCCTTATGTTGAAATAGTCTCTGTTGTCAATATAATACATCTTCAGCGAATTTGCAAATTTATTCTTTCCAGAGTTTCCAGAGTTTTTCCTTTTCATCAAAGGCAAGGCGCAATTGAGCGCCTGAACGCTCCACCCATTTCCCCTCAGGTGCAAGTTTGGCCCGGCTGACCAGCAGCGGGACAGGGGTGGAGGATTTGAAAAGAGGAAGTTCAGAGCGTTTCAGCAGCAGGGACAGAGTCTGCTCCGGGAGTTCCGGTGAAAGGGCGGCGGCGCTGAAACCTGACTCGTTGAGCAGCGCGGCGCACTGGGAATTGGTGACGCTGATAGGGAATGCGGCTGTAAGGTGTTTTTCTGAAACATGTTTCAAAAGTTCAAGGGCGTGGAATCCGCCTGCTTTGAAATGACAGCATCCTTTGGCAAGCTGTGAGGCGATCTTTTTCTCCCAGAGGGGCAGATCACTTTCGCTGATAAATCCGGGGATCTCAAAGTCGCAGGACGGCTCCGGGATCATATCTTTCTGAGAGCCGCTTTCGGTGAGAGACGCGGAAAATTTTTCAAAAAGAGCTTTTTTCTCACTGTCGGGATCGTATTCTTTCAAGGCTTCAGCCGCTTTTTCCCAGAAAGCCCGGCGGAGATTTTTGAGCACAGCGCCGGGGAGGAAAAAGGAGTCGCCTTTGAAAGAAACATGGCATTTATTCACTTTCCACGGAGCGGGAACGCCGGAAGAAAATCCCTCCGCGATCTGTTCCGCACCGGCGGGGTGGTTTGCCGCAGGGGAAAACTCTGTGGCGTGTTCCCAGAGGAATCCCGGAAGTTCATTGATCCTGCATTGCCAGCAATTTGCAGAAACTTCCATCTCAAGAGTCACACCATTTTTCCGGGGCGGCAGCGCCGCCGCCTGTCGGCTGAAGTCAAAACCGTTTTCCCCGATCTTGAAAACCAGCCAGTTGGGAGTCGCACTGAAAGAACCGGGGAAAAAGGCCATGCCCCCCGGACGCAGGGTGCGGATCTTCTGCTGACGGTCCTCCATGGAGGCAAGGGAAAAACTCATTCCCTCGCCGCCGTCGGGGGGAACCAGTCTGAGGCGGTCCCCCAGATGGATCTTGGACGAGGCTTTGACAAGTATACCTTTGCGGTTGATGTTTTTGACTGTTCCCACCTGACGCCCGAAAACACCGATGCGGCGGGCATCAACCATTTTTTCAGGAACAAAAGAAGATATTTCGTTCCGTGCCGAGGCGGCATTGAGAAGTTTTTCAGCTTCATCAAGAAGAGCCGGAGTCACTTTGTTTGCAGGAGCATCCAGCAGCATCCGGTAGGCGTGAACGCACTTCCACACATAGTCCGGCCCTCTGAGTCTGCCCTCTATTTTCAGCGAGGCAACCCCCATCTCTTTCAGACGGGGAAGCACCTCAACTCCGTTGAGATCACGCATGGAAAGGGGGAAAAGCTCTCCCTGTTCTGTATCAAAAGATCTCCGGCAGGGCTGTTTGCAGCACCCTCTGTTGCCGCTGCCGTCGCAAAGCTCCGCTGAAAGAAGACAGCGCCCGGAAAGAGAACAGCAAAGAGAACCGTGAATGAAAACTTCGATTTCAACAGGAGCGTTTCTGACGATCTTTTCCAGCTCATGCAGCGGTATCTGCCGTTCAAGGATCACCCGTTCCACCCCCATGCCCGCCATGGCGCGGACTCCGGCTGAGTTGTGGATCCCCATCTGAGTGGAGCTGTGGAGCACCAGAGAGGGGAAATAGCGTTTTGCCATGCGGATGACGCCCGGATCGTGGACGATCAGGGCATCCGGAGCAAGCTGCACCAGATCAGAAAGCATTTCGCCTGCGGCTTCAAGTTCATCTTCAAAGAGCAGCGTGTTGAACGTCAGGTAAAGGCGCTTGCCTTTGCTGTGCATGAAATCAATAAGCGCCCCCAGTTTTTCCGAGTCAAAGTTTTCGGCACGGCACCGGGCATTGAAGCGTCCGAGACCGCAGTAGACGGCATCGGCTCCGGCATCAATGGCGGCAAGGGCGCACTCCGGATTGCCGGCAGGGGCAAGGAGTTCACAAATTTTTCTTTTCATCATCTGCTTTTTCAAGTTGGGAAAGGATTCGTTCTCTCAAAGCTGCGGAGCGGCAGCTCTTTTTCATCAATGCCGCTTCGACCATTTCCGGGGTTCCGGAAATCGTGATTTTCTTTGCGGCGCGGGTCAGGGCGGTGTAAAAGAGCTCTTTGGTCAGAAGGGGCGTGTCTTTGGCTGGCAGCGGGAAAAAGACCTCGGCAAATCCGGAGCCTTGAGCCTTGTGCACCGTCATGGCAAAAGCGCTTTCAAAGGGGGGCAGTTCATGGAAGGGAAGAGGCTCTGCAAGATGCTCAAAACAGACCTTGATCCCCCCGTTGACACCGTCGGCAAAGACGATGCCGATGTCACCATTGGAAAGGCCTGTGCGGCGGCTGTTCTGAGTGATAAGCAAAGCGGCACCGGGCGTCTCGCAGGAGCCCAGTTTCAGAGCCTTCATGATCTCTTCATTGAACTTGACACAACCATCCTTGCCTATTCTTGCGGCAGTGATGATCCGGAATGATTTCAGCATTTCAAAAGCCCTTTTACGGGATTCTTCTGTGATTTCAGAACAGACTCCGGGCAGCTCCTTCCAATGGCTGAGGGCACTTTCCAGAGCCTCTTTTTTGACCTCTTTGCCGCTTTTTTTGAAGCAGTAATGGTCAGAGGCGGCGGTGGTGATCCGCTGAGTGAGGAGTTTTATATCATCCTCTTCCCGGAGCGCCTTTGCCAGCTCCTGAATGGTGGGGGCGAGCTTTGAACGGTAGTTGGCTGTCAGTTCGGTACTTGCTTTTTTCAGTTTCCAGGCGGCTTCGCGTTCTCCGGGATCAAAGGTAAGCAGAGAGTCCAGCACTGCGCCGGGACCGATGGCTTCAAGCTGCCGGTGGTCCCCGGAAAGGACGACCCGTGTCCCCGGTTTCAAGCCGTTGAACATCTTGGAGGCTGTGTCAAGAGAGATCATGGAACACTCATCCACGATAAGCAGATCACACTCAAGGGGATTGGAGGCGTTGCAGCTGAATCTTCCGGATCCGTGCTGCGCCTTGAAAAGTTTATGGAGCGTTTCAGCTTTGACCGGGTACTCCGGACATGCTTTTGACAATCCGGCGGTGAGGAGCTCCGCCGCTTTCCCTGTGGGGGCGGCGATCTCAATGGCAATACCGGGGTTCCTTTTTACTTCAAGAGTGACCAGTGCGGCGATAATGGTGGTCTTGCCGGTGCCGGGACCCCCTGTGATGATGGAAAAATTGCTTGCAAGACAATTTTTAACGGCGTCTGTCTGATTTTCATGGGGTTCAAAACCGGGACCGCCCGACTTGACAAAGGCGGCGCGGATCTCGGCATCAGAAAACTTATTTTCAGGAGCAGGTGCCAGAAGTTTTGAGGCGATCGCCTCTGCCAGAGCAACTTCGTTGCGGTATTCACGGTAGAGATAGAGATGATTCCCCTCCAGATGGAAAAGAGCCTCTTCGCCCCGGCAGAAATGGGCATTTGCCTTGACGGCGGCATCTTCTTCTGCATCAAGGGTGATAAAGCTGTTTCCCGCTTCCCGGGCGATGATCAGATCTTCTGTCAGGCGCGTCATGATCTCCTGATGGGAAAGGCTTTTTCTCCCGATATGGGCGCCGAAAATCCGCGCCATGGCAGTGGTTTCTCTTGGGAGTTCTTCGTTTGCTGTTTGGGGTGAGTGTTCCATTTATCCGATGATCTCCTCAAGTTCTTTCAGTTTTTCATAGGGCAGACGGTCGCTGAAAACGCCCCGCTTGCCGGTGCCGTCAAAGCCCCGCACAAAGATGTAGCGCACGCCGCCGAAATATTTATCATACAACTCTTTTTCACTGCCGCACTCAGGCATCCGCAGTTTCAGATATTTGAAAAGCGCCGCCGTATAGATCATATATTGCAGATAGTAACGGCTTCCCGCCATGGCGTGGGAAAGCAGAAGATCCGCGTAATATTTCATGCTTTTGAGTTTGTTGGTCTTCCAGTCAACGATGTAAAACTTGCCGTTGTGCCGGAAGAAAAGGTCTATGGAGCCGTTGAAAAATCCCTGATCGTAGGTGGTGCTTTCATCAATTGATTCGGGACATTTGACATGGAATTTTTCCCTGAAATATTTGGCGGCGAAGTTGAAAAGATGCCTGGTGTTGAAAGCGTTCCCGAATTCATAGACAAATTCAAACTCGCACTTTTTTTCCTCTGGGGCGATTTCAGAAAATCTGAAAGTGCCGCCGTCGCAATCGGGGATGGGGGCGTTGAGCATACGGTGAACCATTTTTGTCACAGCCTCAGAATGGGTCTTGCCTGAAATACCGTGGGCATTGAGCTGTTTCAGAACCAGGGGGGCAAGTTCATCTTCAGGGGCATTGAAACTGCAAAGTTCCATGGTCTTGTGGATGGCGTTTCCGAAGTTTGTTCCGGAGGGGAAAAGCAGGTTCCCGGAATCCTTTTCCTCAGGCGCCGGAGTCTGGGAGAGAGGCGTTTCAGATTCTTCTTCCCCTTCATCCTGATTTTCCGGATCAAAGCTGCTTTGAGGAGTGCTGTGAGGGGTGATGGAGGAAAAGCTCAGAAATCCGTTCTGAAAGAGCAGATAGGGCAGCAGATCCGGACGGCGAAGCTGCTGAATGGTGTTGTTTTCAAACTTTTCATCCAACAGTTTTTCCGGAATCTCTTCATGTTCCACAGAAATACTCAAGTCGGGGGATCCTTTAGCATGTGCTTTGAGTGTTTCCACCATATCGGTATAGGGAGCCCGGATATCGTGACTCCTGAAAAGCCAGTCAAGGGCGGAAGAACGCTGCTTGGTATTGCCGTAATAAAATTTGCAGAAATAGCGGGCGCGGGTGAATGCCACATAGGCTTTTCGCAGGTTTTCCTGAAGCAGTTCATCCCGTTCTGCCGCCTTCTGATTTTCATCCATGAAAGGCGAACAGCAGAGTTTGTTTTCGTGATGGAAGGTCTTTGACAATTTGTCTGAGTTGAAAGAGTGACCGATATCAAAGAGATCGGGCAGAAAAACCACAGGATAACTCAACCCTTTACTGCCGAAAACGGTGTCGATAAGGACCGTTCCCCGATCGGTTTCAGGTTTGCCGGGAATGCTGTTGTCATTTTCACTTTCTGCGTCTCTTATATGTCTTTCAAGTGAACGCAATACGGCACTTGGAGTAAGTTTCCAGGTGAAAGACTCTTCACAGAGAACATCGGCAATGGTGTTGAAGTTGCTCAAACTCAGATCATTGCCGGCAAGGCGGTCATTGACCCGGAATTGGATGAAAAGCTCATTATACATGACCATAAAGGAGCGCTTGTGCCAGATGTTGTTGAGTTCCTGCATCCTGCGGGCGCGGAGCTCAATATTTTCCTCTGACTTCAAATCACAAAGTTCCAGATCCCCCAGAGGCGTGATAAGCGCCCGGAGCAGACACTCCCTGTCGCCGCAGTTGATGATCCCCTCAAGGAAGGTGAGCAGCTGCCGCGCTTCAGGGGTGGTGAAAACGTCACTGTTTTTCATCAGCCGCGCAGGGATACCGTAACGGCGCAGCGCCTCCCTGATTTTTTCCGCCTTTGCCCATGAACAGTTGGTCAGAATGGCGATGTCGCCGGCTTCAATGCTCCGGGCGGGAACATCTTCATGACCCGGGATCTGATATTTATCTTTTATCATCCGGTATACATCAGCGGCACAGTGAGCATAAACATCTTCAAGAGGCATCGCCGGGGCGACTGCTCCGATGATGGGGGCGGGGACCTCTTCCCCGTCGGGAGTCAGGAGCACCTGAGAGCCTTTCAATGCGGATTGCTCCGGCAGCTGCATCCCCTCCATGGCAAATGCCCAATCAGGAGAAAAGATCGTATTGAGCGATGTAATGTATTTTTCACCGGAACGGCGGTTCACATTCATGGGGAAGAGCCGGGCGCTGCGCTGAGTCAGCATATCCTCTTTGGCGGTCAGGTAACTTGCGATGTCTCCCCCCCGGAACCGGTAGATCGCCTGCCGGGGATCGCCCACGACAATGAAAGTACTTTCAGGATTTTCAAGAAAGATCTTCCGGAAGATGGTGAACTGAGAGTCGTTGGTATCCTGAAATTCATCAATGAGCCCCACAGGATATTTTTCTTTGAGTTTTGCTGCAAGAGAAGAATCGGGCTGACTTACAGCTGCCGCCATCTGCAATATGAGATCATCGTTGCTGAGAAAATTTTTCTCTTCACTGATGCGGCGGTATTCTCTGGAAACATGTTCAAAAGCCTCTTCGCAGCAGTGTTTCAGAAAGGCTCTGGCAGGGAACTCTGCTTTGGACTTGATTACCTTGATTTCACTGTTGCAACTGTCGAGAGCATTTTTGCGCTTAGTTTCTTCTTTCTTGAGGAGTTCCAAACATGTTTCAGCCTCATCAACTTGTGATCGTGCCAGCATTACAGCTTCACTGTTTTCTGGTGAAGGAGATTTCAGTTCAGCTTTTTTAGCTTTTGTCAAAGTTGAGTTCAATGTTTTGATCAACTTATTTTGTTCTTTTATCTGATCTTTCACTGCTTGCAGTGCATTTGCAAGCTCTTCCTGCTGAAGAGTGTAAACTGCAATTTCAGCTTCTAACTTCCGGGAAAACTCCTCTTTGCAGGAAGCTATATCTTCCCACCTTGTTACCGTCGGCATATCTTTATGGTAGAGGAATTCCAATGCAGGATTTTCCAGACGCTTGAAAACATAATGGCAGATAAAATCTTTTGTTCCCTTTCCGGCTTCTGCGAAACACTCCCGTATCTGTGCTGCGTCAGGACGGTAGGTCAAACTGCGCCAATAGTCGTTGCAGAGCTGGGAGATGATGCCTTTTGTGTTTTCATTGAGGACAAATCCGAACTTCTGACGGCTGTCAAAGCCGTTTTCGCTCAGACTCCGCATGGCGAAACTGTGGATGGTGCCGATCATGGCGCGATCAAAGTTCAAGAGTGCAAGGCGGAGCCGTGTTTTCAGCTGCTTCAGGGTGAGTTCATTTTTTGCAAGTTTTTCCTGAAGATTGATCAGAAGATCATCTTTGTCAAGGACTCCTGCATTGACTGCACTTTCAAGTTCCGCAAGGCGCTGGCTGATGCGGCTTTTCAGTTCTCCGGCGGCGGCGCGGGTAAAGGTGACGATCACCATCTTGTCTATGGTGACATCGTTGCGTTCCATGATGATACGGGCGACGATATTGGTGATGTTATATGTTTTGCCTGTACCTGCGGCAGCTTCGATGATGGAACATTTGCCCTTGGCTATTTCACACTTAAGATATGGCGGTTTGCTCATAATTCACCTGCCTTCATATTTGCAACGGGGGAAAATATTTCATGTGCCAGAGAGAAGAATTTACCGTCGCGGAAGTTATCTTCATTGTAAAAGCGTTCAATGACACTGTTGTATTTCACATCTTTCAGAAAACTTGCTTTGACACTTTTTATGTATTTGGACTTTACTTCCAACTGGAAATGTTTCTCCACTTCTTCAGAAAAGGTATCAGTCAGCTCCTCTGCAAACTCTTCCGTTACTCCGGCAGACACATGTTCTGCCAACTCTTTCAGGATCTTTTCAGTGAAACTTTCAATAAACTCTTCTGTAAGTATCTCTGCAAATTCACTATTCTCTTTCTTATTCAGATTTTTCAGGAACTCAGCCAGACATATTTTCGTCTCTTTGCAGCAGTGGTAAGAGGCATTGGCAAAGATGGGCAGGGGCTGAGCTTCAGAAAAGGTGAGCAAAGCGATTTGAGCAAGACGGCTGAGACGTGCTGCCGGAGCCTTTTCAGGGGGCACAGTATAAACCATTTCTTTCTGCTCCTCTTTGGTGAAAATCACTTGCCCTGTAACAGGAGCGTTGAAATGTGCCGCCAGCAGCAGCTGTTCCAGATAAAAGTTGAGAAGTTTATCAGGAGAAAATTTGGAAAAATGTATAACATCCCTGCGGAATGTTTTCTCAAAGTCTGCCGGAACCGCCAGCAAAGCGGCAACCGTTGTTTCAGGGCAGACTTGAAGGGAACAGTTGACAGTACTCATGTCCCGGAACTCTTCCAGAAGAACTTCCGGCAGAGAACGGATCAGCTCTTTTGCGCTTTCATATTCCTCAACATTATTGACAGGGAGCAGCCGCCCCCGTTTTACCATACTGAGCCAGCTGCCGCTGTCGATATCAGCCAGACGCATGGACCAGAGGGCGCGCTGAAGTGTTGTTTCATCCTGATTGCTCAGACTTTCCGGGTCATCCGTGGCTGGGGAGGCTTTTTCATACTTTTCGGAGTCAAAGCCGCAGCGGATCTTGAAAAAGCCTTTGCAGTTCTGAGTGAGCAGCAATTGAAGCGTCTTGAGGGGAAGTATCTCAGGGAGTGCCGCAGGGGGGAGTTCCGAAAGGGCCTTTTCCTCTTCTGAAGAGTCTTCTGTACTGCCGGTATGCAGCTCTGTGAGAAAATCAAGTTCCACTGCCTTGAGAGGGATCCTGACTTTTTCAATGCCGAAACTTTTCTTCAGCACATTTTCCACCGCCGCCATGGGGATGGCGGGGGCAAGCTCTTCGCCATTGTCAAAACCGACGTATGAGAGGATCAGATTTTCCTGTGCCGCCATGAGAGCTTCAAGGAAAAGGTATCTGCCGTCATTGGTCAGGTTGGGATCGTTGCGCTTTCCGGCTGAAAGAAGATCAAAGGAGTTCCGTCTGTCAACGCCGGGAAATGCGCCGTCATTGAGTCCGAGAACCGCGATGACTTTGGCGGGGATGGCACGCATGGGAACAAGGGAACGAAAGGTGATCTTGTCCCGGAGAAAGTGCTGTTTGCCGCCGGGGGAGGCATATTCAGATCTGAGATGAGCGATCCAGACCTGGGAGTCGATGAGGGTATTTTCATCTGCCGCTGCCGCATTGGCGGCGATCCTGCCTGCGGCGCGTTTGAGTTCGTTGACTTCGGGGAGGTATTCTT
>JAGBWB010000102.1 GCA_017629975.1 Lentisphaeria bacterium | reverse complement strand
TTCTTCGACAACGGCAGTTTGTACAGCGGCGCATGGAACAAAGTTTCTGAATGCTGCGGCAAAGAGATCAAAGAGATCGCCCTGCCGGAAATTTCACCCTATTTCACAGAAGTTGCAAACTTCATTGATTCAGTCAGAAAGGGCAGACTTGTAGGGATCTGTTCCGGGGAAGAAGCTCTTATCACCACACGGCACTGCGACAGGATCCGTCACGAGCTGGGCGAAGATTGATGTTCCGGCACTAAGTCTTGAACGGTGAGAAAAAAATGCGAAAATTCAAACTCTCTGCCCTGGGACCTCTGCCGCCTCAGGAAATCCCGGAAAAAAACAGAGCTCTTTCACGGATAAAGAAACATTGGGAAAGGTATCTGGATCATGTCCTTCCTGATAAGCCGGATTTGATCCTGCTCCCTGAATGCTGTAACCGTTTCCCCAATATGACAATGCAGGAGCGATTGGCATATTACCATGAATGCGGCCCCGAAGTGCTGGAGTTCTTCCGGCAGAAAGCCATAGATAATAATTGCTTTATCGCTTACTCCGCCATCCGGGAATTGCCCGACGGCTCCCGGCGCAACGCGACGCAGCTCATCGGCAGAGACGGAAAGACCCTTGCCGTCTACGACAAAAACTTTCCAGTGGTGGAAGAAACAACTTTACAGAATATTCTCCCCGGAGAGAAAGAGGTTCTTGCAGAAACAGAATTCGGACGCGTGGGCTTTGCCATCTGTTTTGACCTGAATTTCACAGAACTTCTTGACCGGTATGCTCTTCAAAAACCAAATCTGATGCTCTTTTCATCCATGTACCACGGCGGTCTGATGCAGTCCAGCTGGGCGTACACCTGCCGGAGCTACTTCGCAGGCGCCGTGGCAAACAATGAATGCGCCATTTTGAATCCTCTCGGCTCCAAGGTGGCAGCTTCAACCAATTACTACCCCTGGGTCACAGCTCAGATCAACACTGATTACGAAGTGGTCCATCTGGACTACAACAGGGAAAAACTTTTGCAGGCACGCAGGAAATACGGTCAAAAGATCTCAGTTTTTGATCCGGGAAATCTCGGTTGCGTTCTGATAACATCAGAAACTCCCGAAGTAACAGCGGCGCAGATCGTTGAGGAGTTTCAAATTGAAAAGCTGGATGACTATTTTCAGCGGGTGCGTGTGTTTCATAAAAAAAGGTGCCACTGAGTCAACATCAAGAAAGGATATCTCAATGAAAAAACAGAAAATTTTTTCTCCCGGAAAGCTCCTGCCCTCTTTTACTCTGATCGAACTGCTCGTCGTTATAGCCATTATCGCCATTCTTGCCGCCATGCTGCTGCCTGCACTTCAGCGCGCACGGGAGAGCGGCAGAGGGATCAGCTGTCTGAACAATTATAAAACTCTTGGCATGGGCTTCATCCATTACACCGAAGAGTATAAAGGGATCATTCCCCCCTACTGGAACAGCATCATTCCTCTGGCAAACGGAAAGATCAAAGGAACTTCTGTCGCAGGAAACCGCAGCTGGTTTTCAGCCCGTCCCACCCGGAACCTTATTGCTGAATATATCGGAGCTGTCAACGATGACGGTCCTCCGCTGGGAGGATGGTATAATGCTCAAGGAAGATTGCGGCGCAGCAAATTCGCCTGTCCGTCAAGAGAGGTTCAGGCCGACTGGGTCACTTCAGGTAATACCATCGGCGGAGTTGCCATAAACACCTATCACAACTGGGGGGATTCTACTGAGCGGGAACGTCCCCAGCCGATTTACCGTGCAAAAAAACCTTCGCGCAACTCCCTGCTCCTGGAAAAATATGCTGCCAAAGGCTGCACCGGATTCGTTGTTTCTTACACCCCGAATCCCCTGACCACAACCACCAGAACCTATTGCATGGAGTTCCCCCACAACGACAACGCCTCCGTCCTCCTGCTTGACGGACATGTTGAACATATCAAACGCAGCCGTGTTCCCGACAACAACATTGACTCCACCGCCTGGCAGTCAAGTTTCTGGCGCGTTTTGGAAACAGGCAACTATCACGACAGATGGTAATCAAATAAAAAGGAATTTTACATGAAAAAATTTTCAATCCTCCTCTCTCTTCTTGCGGCAGTAATGGTGACAGGCGCCGACCTGCTCATTGCCGACAGGGGCAAATCTGTCTACTCTATCGTCATTCCGCAAAATGCGGACCGCTGGAGTTCTGACAGTGCAAAACTTCTTTCTGAAGGAATCTTCAGAAGTGCCAAAGTCCGTCTGCCCATCATCAAAGAGTCTCTTTACAAAAACACCCCTGCCATCTTTATCGGCGACGTAAAAGCTCTCGGCAAGAAACCTGAGTTGAAAATCGCTGAACACCGCATTGAAGTTAAAGGGAAAAATGTTTTTATTTACGGCAGAAATGCCGCTTGGGGCAGCTCCATGCACTCAAGAGAACAGGGGGATGCCATTGCCGTTGCAGCCTTTCTGCGGAACTTCTGCGGAGCTGAAATGCTTTTTCCCGGAAAAGGTTTTGAAGGTCTCTCTGTGATCCCCCGCGCAAAGATCGCACTCCCCGGCAATTACTCTTTTGCCCGTGTCCCTGTTGTTTCCTTCAACATCGGGCGCCATCACGGACTTTATTATGATGTCTTCAACGGTCACTTCTCCGCCCCCTGGTACCGTCAATACGGCGGTCACAGTTATGTGGCGGCAGTTCCGGTGAAAAAATATTTCAAAACCCATCCTGAATACTTCGCTCTCATCAAAGGAAAGCGTTTTGACAACAGATACAATCACCTTTGCATTTCAAATCCCGATGTGCAGAAACTCATCAAAGAGAATGTGGCAGAAAACTTCCGCAAGGGGTATCCCATGGCGCAGCTTTCCCAGAGCGACGGATTCCGCCCCTGTGAATGTGACAAGTGTGCAAAACTTTACGGCGTCAAAGATTTCGGCGAAAAGCTCTGGATCCTCCACCGCAACATCGCTCAGGAGCTTTATAAAGAGTTCCCCAAACACACTGTCTGCATCATCGCCTACGGTCCCACCAAACGTCCTCCCCGCACCTTTACGGAGTTCCCCCCCAATGTCTGTATTGAACTTGCCCCCTGGACCTTTGAATCTCTCAAAGAGTGGGGCAAATACAAAGTCCCCCGTTACTTTGTCTGTTATGACTACACCTTCGGCAGCTACAACGACATGGGACTGACTCCCAAGCGGCCCCTTTCCTTTATTTCCGCCCATGCCCGGAACATCCACAGAGACAGGATCTTCGGCATCTACCGCAGCGGCTGGGGAGATATGTTCGGCTTTGAGGCGCCCTTTTACTATGTCTGGAACAGTATGCTCCGCGAACCCGGCCTTGATCCTTACAAACTCCTCAGGGATTTCTGTCAGCGTCTTTACGGTCCTGCCGCTTCTGAAATGGAAAAACTCTCTCTTCTCATGAACAGCCGCATGGAAAAATATGATCTGAGCAAACCGGGAGACTTCAACGATCCGCTGCTCCTTGAGGGAAAAGTTGCAGAAAATCCCGCTCAGATCCGCCTGCTTCTGGGCAGATGGACGCCTCAGGTGATGAAAGAGATCGACCGGCTTCTGAAAGCTGCGGAAAAGAAACTTCCCCAGACTGAAGCTGTCAAGTTCTTCTGGCCGGTGGTCAAGCGGGATTTTGAATACTTTCAGCTGACCATGGGCGTCCTGAATGCCCGTGAAGCTCTGCGCCGCAATGTTACATCTGACAACTTCAAAAAACTGGTCAACGCCTCTTACGCAAGAAACAAATTTATTGACGCGATCCCCAGAGACAAAAACGGAACCCCCATCCAGGTGGGCAATATGTTCTCTTTTGCCGGAATGAGCCGGGACTATGTTTCCGCCAACGGCAGACTCAGAGGCTACCTTATTTTCCCCTTCACCGGAAATATTGAACCTCTGGTAAAAAGCGGCATCGCCGCCAGCGGCAGAGTCATGCGCACCGGCAGCGCTCCCCAGCAGCTCATCGGCTCCATGCCCAAATTCAACGAAAACCCCGACCTCTGGACTCATCCTCTTGCCGCAAGTGCCACCTGGAATCAGAAGGCTCTCACCGTCAAGGTGGAAGCACCCAAAGGGTTCGGCCCCTCAACTGACAAAAGATATAATATCTTCATGCGCGTCTTTATCGGTGTCAACGGCAAAAGATACCGTTTCCAGGGCAACAAACACTATTGCCACGTTCATCTGCGGAAAGACATCTGCGGCGTAAACGGCGCTCAGGGCGACTCCTATCCGGGAGCACGGATCCCCGGCACCAAAGCCCGTACCAAACAGCTTTCCCCCACTGTTCTCACCATGAACATTCCCTGGAGCGATCTCGGGATCACTCCCGCCAAAGGAATGAAGTTTGATTTCAATGTGTATGCCCAATACGGGAAAGATCAGGTTCGCGCCATCTGGGAATACAATCCTTTCCAGCGTACATGGCAGAATCCCTATGACCGCGTCGGCACCTTAATTCTGGAGTAAAATCATTATGAAACGTTTTTATCTTCTCTTCTGTTGTTGTTCCCTTGCTCTGCTCTGGGGATGTGCCGCTGCTCCTGCTTCTGCTCCTGCGCCTCAAAAGGCAAAAGAGACAAATTTGGTTACTCTTGTCAGCCACGGCAAAAGCTCTTACTCCATCGTCATTCCTGCCAAGGGGGACCCAACTGTCCTTAAGATACTGCGTGAAGCGGCAACGGCACTTCAAAGCGCATTCCGTGAAGGCACCGGGGCGAAGCTCCCCATTGTGATGGAAAAACAGTGCTGTTCAAGAAAAGAGTGTTCCAACATCATCAAAGGCATTTATCTGGGGAACTGCGAAACGACAAAGAAAGCAGGATTCTGCGCCAAAGATTTTGCACCAGCCGAATACCAGATCGCTCTCCGCAACGGCTCCATATTTATTCTGGGTAAGGACGGAAACTCCGGGATCGCGGGGAAAAATTATATCCGTTACTACTCCGGAACAGCCAAAGGCGTGGTGGGATTCATGGAACAAATTCTGGGTACAAGGATCCTTTATCCCGGTGAAACCGGGCGCACCACCCCGAAAAGCGCCGGCATTTACTTTCCTGAAAACTTTTCTCTGCGTGTCAAGCCTCTTCTCATCCTCGGCACCAGCCGTCACCATGAGCTGATCTATGACATGTCCAACAACGATTTCGGTTATCCCGGGATCCAGCTCTACGGCGGTCACAGCTATTACAGCGCCGTTCCGGAAAAGAAGTACGGTAAAACCCACCCGGAATATTTCATTCTCAGAGGCAGCAAGCGCTCCCCGGCGGGGAACCACCTTTGTATTTCCAACCCCAAAGTTCAGGAACTGATCTACCTTGAGGCACGGAAAAAACTCAAGGCGGGCGCCTACATGGTGGAACTTGCACAAACCGACGGTTTTATTGCCTGCGAATGTAAAAAGTGCGCCAAACTTTACGGCGTCAAAGATTTCGGCGAAAAGCTCTGGATCCTCCACCGCAATATCGCTGAACGCCTTTACAAGGAAATGCCCGACAAAAAGGTGCTTATCATCAGTTACGGTCCCACCTCAAATCCTCCCCGGACATTCAAGGCTTTTCCTCCCAACACCATGATCGAGATCTGTTTCTACAACGACGCCACCCTTGCGGCATGGAAAAGGATCAAAGTCCCACAGGGATTCACCACCTACATGTATAACTGGGGCAGTTACAAACTCCCCGGCTTCACCCCTGTTCAGGGCGCCTCCTATCCTGCGGAACAGGTCCGTAAATTCCACGAGTTCGGCATCAAGGGTGTCTACCGCAGCGGCTTCGGCGCCTCTTTCGGACTGGAAGGTCCTGTCTACTACATGTACGGCAAACTGTGGGATAATCCCTATCAGGATCACCGGAAGATCCTTGAGGACTTCTACAAACACGCTTTCGGAAAAAGCGCTCTTTCAATGACCCGTTTCTACACCATGCTTTACGAAAGAGTGGATGCATTCGCCGCTCTGGATGTCATCAGCGGCGGCAAACGCCTGCTCCCCCGGAATCCCAGAACCTGGATCGGCTTCATCTACACCCCTGAATTTCTGGACGCCCTTGAAAACCTGCTCAAAACCGCCGAAAGAGATGCCGACACGACCAAAGTCAAACGGCGGCTTCAGCTGGTCAGATTGGAGTTTGATTACCTGAAAAATCTGGCTTCCATCGTTCACCACTATCACTCCTACCGTCTTTCCCCCGACCGTCCCGGTTTTGAAAAGATCGCAAGAGAGGTGGAAAAACGCAACAGAATGATCAACTCTTACTTTGATGCCAACGGCAGAAAAAAGAGCATTCCCGGATGGCCCGAAATGGTTATCCGCGGCAACGCCACCAAAGCTCTGCTTATGACAAACGGCAGACTTTCCGCTCCCATGGGCGCTCCCCTCAACTGGAACATCCCTGCCCTGCGCAAGAGCCGCGTGCTCCCCGGAGCCATGAGAAAGCAGGTCTCTGCGTTCCCCTTCAACGGCGGAAAACTCAACAATGCAGAACAGGGCGCATGGAAAAAAGTGCCTTTCACAAGACTTGACGGCATCCAAGGCGGAAATGTGAAACTGAAATCCTGGTTCAAAGTGATGTATGACAAAAAGAATCTCTATGTGGCTTTCAAGGCAGAACTCCCGGCAAAACGGACCTATATACCTCAGGGACATGACGGCGCCGCACCGGCAAAGGACTGCATGGAGTTCTTTGTTGATCCCGCCGGAAGAAAAGAGGTCTATTACCACTTCATCTGGAACCCCATTGCCAAATCCACCTACGATGCGGCAAGAGGCCTCATTACCGATCCTCTGGATCCCAAATTCAACACCTTTGACCGTTCATGGGACGGCAAGTGGCAAATCAGAAACTACCGCCAAGGCAACATCTGGTACAGTATCCTTACCATTCCCTACACCACCGTTAAAGCTGTCATGCCCCGCAAAGGGAGCCGCTGGCTGCTCAATATCGGCAGAACAGATTATTTTGCCGTCAAAAAAGAGCCTGAACTTTCACTCTGGTCCCCCAACCTTGAGAACATGACATTCCACGATCCTGAATGTTTCGGAGAAGTCATCTTCAGATAAGCTCCCCCCCCTTGCAAGACGCCGCGTTCCCCGCTGAACGCGGCTTTTTTCATGTGCTTTCCGGTATGATTTTCAAGATGCTGGAGCATGTGACAGCAGCAAGAAAAAAGCGCCTCTTTTTTGACCGTTCTGCGATCATTTTCTGACCGGTTTTCAAGGGGTAATAACGACTGAAAAAAATTCTGAAAAAAAGTTAAATTCCGCGCTTGAAAAAGTGTACCTCCCAGTCTATATTATGTCCCCCCAAACCGGGAAATATTTTCATCATCAACACCAAAACCAGAAAAGGAACCGCCAGCATGAACAAACCTCTCGCCGCCGCCGCCGTCATCATCGCCGTCATCGCCCTGACCGCAGGGATCGTCCTCTCTTCATTCATGTTGAGCCGTTTCATGCTCAAGATCCAGCACTCAACAGAGAAAAGTATTACAGTCAAAGGAGTTGCAGAAAAACTTATCACCTCTGACCTGGCTGCTTTCAAATGCTCCATCACCGTTAAAGGCATCTCCCGCGAAGAGGGTTACGCCAACCTTGCCAGAGCACAGAAGACACTTCTTGCCAAACTTGACTCACTGGGTTTTAACGCTGCCATGCGTGAAGATGAAAATATTTCCTGTGATGCCCATTACCGCACGGTCAAGACCAAAGACAAATACGGTAAAGAGACCAGCAATTCCTACTTTGACCACTATGAGCTGACCTACTCCGTCAGGATCCGTACCAACAACGTGAAACTGGTTTCCGCCAATGTGCTGAAAATCCACGAACTTGCCTATCAGAAACTCAATGTTTCCGTGGACTCCCCCAGCTATTTCATCAACAATCCTGAACAGTACAAACTTGAACTGGTCAATTCCGCCAGCGCCTCCGCCGCCCAGCGCGCACGGACCGCCGCCAGCCACAGCGGCAGCGCTCTCGGACCTCTGATGGAGGCACGTCAGGGAGTCATCCAGATCACAGCTCCCGCCAGCAACGAAACAAGCGATTACGGTGTTTACGATACCAAAAGCGTGCAAAAGGTCATCCGTCTGGTCATGACTATGAAATTTGCACTCCAGTAATCTGAAGTCAACTTCTTAAAACGGCGCACTCTTCCCTCTGCGCCGTTTTTTGTATTTTAATTGCAACTTAAAGTGCATGTAAGTTTGACAATATACTCAGAGAATGTTATATTACCAGAAATATCATATCTGAGGGGGGGGGCATAGATGAAAAAATTGATTTTATCCTTGCTGACGGCAGCACTTTCTTTTCTATCCGCTTTTGATTCGCCTCTTGTCACTTACAAAGGGGTTCCGGGACCTGTCACTTTCGGAGTTCCTTTCAAAAAGGGAGCTGTCAAAGATGTGAAAAATCTCAATTTGAACGGGCATCCCCTGCAAGTCAAAGTCAATGGCAGATGGCAGGACGGCTCCGTCAAGTGGGCGCTTTTTGACACCGATCTTCCGGCGGACTTCAAAGGCAAATTCACCATGGGTAAAGCTCATGAAGGGGAACTCCTTTATAAAAACGGCGTTCTTTCCAACGGAACTGTCAAAGTGACATTTCCGGAAAAAGGAGCTCTTTTCTGCTATGAAACTCCGGAAGAAAAGGGCAGCGTCACTCTCATAACCAAATTCCAGCTGGACTCCCCCGGTCCCTGTGAGGGGGAAAACTGGCTCAAGAAAGCCGGAACAGCCAAAAGATTCCGCAGATACTCTTCAGCAGGCAAACGCTCCGTCACCGTGGAAACCAACGGTCCCCAGCGGGCGGTGGTCCGTATTGAGGGTGAGGCAGGATACCGTTACATCATCCGGGTCACTCTCTGGAAAAATGAAAACACTCTGAGAGTTCAGACAACATTCATCTGCACTCTTGACCCCAACGAAAACTTTCTGCGCTCCATGATCCTCAGGATCGACCGTCCCGGGAAAACGGTTCAGCGCGAGCTGGTCACAGGAACAGAACGCTTTCATCACATGGTCTCGTGGCGCAAAAAAAATTCCCCCTCAGCCAAAGGAGTGCTCCATGACGGGAGCCTGACTGCTGCCGTCAAGGATTTTGCCCGCCTTTTCCCCAAGGAGCTCGCCTGTGACAGAAAGGGGATAAGTTTTCACATCTGGCCGGAAAACTCCGGCAGAGTCCTTGATTTGCGCCGCCGGGAAAAGGTTGACCGCCGCTATCTTGATTATGTCAATCCCGCCGGAGGTTACGGCGTTGCCAAGACCCATGATTTTTATCTTTCGTGGAGCAATTCTGACATTGCAGAAAGGATCAACAAGGTTGAGATCCCCGCTGTTTCTCCTGAATACATGCGTGCCACTCTTGCCTGCGGCGAATATCTTCTGCCCGGAAAAGATTTCCCCAAAAGCAATGCCCTGATTGACTTCAGTTTCAAATATCTCCACCAGTACAAGCGTCAAGGACACTTTGACGGCATGATGGACTGGGGGGACATCCCTCTGGGCGCCCACGGCATGAAAGACCACATGGGTGAAGGTTCGCCTGAATCCGCCCCGTTCCGGGGATACACCGGCTGGAGCAACGGAGACTTCAACATGGCTTGTGCGTTCTATCTTCACTTTCTCCGTACCGGCGACCAGAACGCTCTGCGGGACGGACTTGATTTCACCTGGCATCTGGCAGATGTTGACACGGTCAACTTCTGGCCCGGAGATAAAAAGTATCAGTATCACCCGGGAGCCGATATGGTGGGCAAAGGCAGACGCCATGATCAGCAGCACTGGGGTACACCCCCCGGTGATTACGGATATGTCTGCGATGACGGCGTTTACGCCTACCTTTTCACCGGCGAAGAACGCATTCTTGAAGTGCTTTGCCTTGTGGGTTCCAATCCGGGAACCAATTACGGCAGATTCATGGCGCTGCGCCTTTATGAGATCACAGGGAAAAAGAAGTTTCTGGAGCGTTTCAAAAAGGATATGGAACTTGAAAAAGTTGTCCCCAGACTGGAAAATTTCAGGGGAAACGCTTATGACGGTCCCGGTTATATTTTCATTGAATCCATCATGCCGGGGTTCCTGAAAGAAAAGACTCTTGCGGGAGTCAAAAAATATGCGCTCCGGTATCACAATGTGCTGCTTGCCAAAGGATATCCGCCTTATGTCCCTGCCCTGCTCGCCTGCAAATACGCTCCCACCGATGAAAATTTGCTCACCCTGAAAGCCATGGTCTATCAGCGGAAAAAACTTCTTGAATCTGACTACACCATTGCCGCCGATGCCCCCATGGATGCTTTTGACAAAAAATGGAAATTACAGAATCTGCCCGTGGCGGCGCTCTATTTCTGGATCTCATATCCTTATGTCATGGAAACTTTACGCAAGGCGGGCATCACTGAAGAAGAGTGTCTCAAATTCCGGTACAAGTGGAAAGATCTTCAATCAACTTCTGAAGTCCTGCCCAATGCCAGGTTCAAAAAAACACCCTATACACAGTACAGTTACTACTCAGTTCCTCTTGAATGCAAACTCTTCCCGGACTGGGGCGTGGAACAGCTTCTTGATGCCGAAGGCGGCAAACGGTTCCGCCTTGCGGTCAAGCGGATGAAACTTTATGAGAATGGCAAGTCTCTCGGTCCTGCATCCTTTCCGCACCGTTACATCATGTACGGCAGCCCCATCGGATGGAGCTGTACGGGCACTTCACTGATGATAAACACCCCTGACAAGAGTGATCCGCGCACCAATAAGAAAAAATATGTTTTTTCCTATACTGCGGAAAAGGATTGGAAGTGGCAGGACAAACCCTCATTCAACGAAAAACTGATAAGGATCTATCCTTTCCCTGATGTCAATAAGCCAAGCGGCACCTGGTGTGCTCTTCTTGAGAATGAATCTCCCGACCCTGTTCTGATCCTCAATCCTTCAAAAGAGGTCAAGATGCAGGCTGAAGCGGCTTTGAAGCGTCATACTTTCACCGAAAACGGCAAGGTCATCAAACAGTGGAAAAGAGAGCGCAACATCTTGATTTTCAAAACTTCAGATCAAACCGATCCCCGCACCAACGGCAGGGAGTACCGGTTCAGTTATAAAAACGGCAAGGAGAAATAAATACGATGGAAAATTGTTTTGCTCAACTCCGTCAGGCCCGTTCCTGCGATCTGGCGGCAGAAAAGTGGGAAGATATTTTTCAATGGCAGAAATCTGTTCAAGCCTGTCTGCGGGAGGGGCTCCATTACGATCCCCCCAAGTGCAGTCTCAACGCAGAGGTGCTTGAAGTAAAAGACATGGGGGAATACACCCGGGAAACCATTCTTTTCAACACAACTCCCTGGTTCAGGATCAAGGGATATCTGCTGCTGCCTAAAAATGCCCCCCGCCCCCTGCCGGGAATATTGCTCCAGCATGAATGGGGCGGCCCCATGTATTTCGGCAAAGAGCGCCTGATACGCACAGAGTGTTCCTATATCCAGCTGTTTCAGAAAGAGTATTACAGCGGCGTCCCCCTTGCAGAACGTTTCTGTCTGGCAGGTTATGCGGTCTTTTGCATCGATGCCTTTCATTTCGGAGAAAGAGCGCCCCGGTCCCGGGATTTTGATCCGCTGAAACTCCTTGAAAAATTTTCCGGAACTGCCGAATTCAACTATTTTGAAGGGGAAAAAAGTGCTCTTTTCCGCCACGCCATGCTTCAGCTGGGGTGGGCAGGCGTCACCTGGTCTGGAGTCAACTTTGCCGATGACCGCAGCTGTATCGACTATATGCTTACCCGCAAAGAGATAGACGGCTCCCGCCTGGGTGTCACCGGACTTTCCGGCGGCGGGTGGCGCACCAACATGGTCATGGCTCTTGAACCCAGAATCAAAGCAGGCGTTTCCGTAGGCTGGATGACCACCAATCAGGGTTCTTTTGAAACAAACTTCAACGGCGCCATCGGTGTATTCGCCCCCCTCCCCGGTGTGTGGAACCGCATGGATCTGTCTGACGCCGTATCTTCAGGATTCCCTGTCAATGCCATGTATATCGTAGGCGCAAAGGACAACCTCTTCCCCTCTGACGGAGTGGATGAGGCTTTCAGGAAGATCAAAGAGATCTACACCAGAGCCAATCTCCCTGACAACGTGGCATTTGCCCGTCCCGACACAGTCCACTGTTACAACGCCGAAGTCCAGCAGATCGCTCTTGACTGGTTCGGAAAAAAACTTTAATGAAAGGATGAAATTAATGAAACACTCTTTTATTTTGCTGCTCACTTTGAGCTGTGCACTTCTTTGGAGCGCAGCACCCGGAAAAAAAGCTGCCAAACCGCCCCGGCCCAAACTCAAGATCACATGCGCCCCGGCGACCCACATTGCAAAAGCGGGGGAAAAGGTGGATTTTTCCATCACTTCTGATTCGGAACTTCCCATTCAGGTGATCATCTCTCTTGACGGAAGCAACGATAAAATTTTCAAAAAACTCACCGTCAAATCCCCGGCTGTGGTCAGTGCTTCTCTTGCGTCCCCCGGTTTTCTGCACTGTGCCGCAACAAGCGGCAGGACAACAGCCCGCGCCGGTGTGGCAGTGGAGCCTGAAAAGATCCGCTATGCGCGCAAGCCTCCCAAAGACTTTGATGCCTTCTGGAAGTCAGCTCTTGAGGAGTCTGCAAAACTGCCCCTTGATCTGAAAATTGAAGCCATAAATCCCCATCCTGATTTTGAATCCTATCTTATAAGCTGCGCCAACGTCAACGGAAAACGCGCATACGGTTTTTACTCCGCCCCCAAAAAGAGAAGCAAGAAGATGCCTCTGGTTGTCCTTTTCGGAGGCGGCGAAGCCTATGTGGCGGCCGCACCGTTCCCGGGATCTGCAAGAAAAATGAGCACCAGATTCAAAGAAAGCACAGCAGTTCTCTATCTGCATCTGCCGCCTTACCGCCCCGAAATGAGCTGGGAGAAAGCAAGGCAGACCCACAAAGAGTTCCTGAAAAAAATCAATCTCCGCCGTTACATCATCATCGGTCTTGAAGATCCTCATCCGCGTAAATTCTACGCTTATTCAGCGATCCTCGGCGGTGTGCGCCTTATCAAAGCCGTTTCAGAACGTAAAGAGATCGATCATGAAAAACTCTTTTTCCACGGAGCCAGCCACGGAGGCAAGCTGGGGGCTTACTTTGCTTACTTCCTGCCTTTCAAAGCCGTATTTCTTGGCGTCCCCTCCTCCTGTGAAATCAACGCCCATCTGGAAAAACGTTACGGCTCGGCCGCCCGCGAATGGAAAAATCACCACGCCGTTACAGACTACTTTGATCTGGTCTACTTCGCTCCCGGCATCAAATGTCCTGTTCTTGTCGGCGTCGGATTCTGGGACCGCTCCTGTCCTCCGACGGGGGTCTACTCCTTTTACAATGCCATTCCCGACGGCAAGAAAAAGATCATCAACAAGATCCATGACGGTCACGGCGGAGCTCCTCCGGAATACCACCCCGCCACCTGGAAATTCCTTGTTGACCATCTGAACAAGTAAAAATCTTCTATCAGGAACTGCTGTGCTCCTCTTTCGGGAGGGGGCAGCAGTTTTTTAAATTCCCCTCTTTCAAAAATAAAAAGTCTCCGTTTTTTATTTTTATTTATGGAATTTCCCAATGTTTTGTGCTATATTATATAAATACACAGATATTGCAATAACTACATATATAAATTGAGGTCAAGAGCTATGAGTCAGTTTGAAGCATTGCCCCGCGCATACGAACCTGCCGAGGTGGAAAAATACTGGTTCCCCAAGTGGGAAGAGATGAACGCCTTTCACGGCGGAGCCAATCCCGGCAAACCCGGTTACTCCATCGTCATCCCCCCGCCCAACGTGACCGGTATCCTTACTCTGGGACATGTTCTCAACAACACCCTGCAGGATATCCTCTGCCGCCGCGCCCGCATGAAGGGTTTTGAAGTCTGCTGGTTCCCCGGAACCGACCACGCCGGTATCGCCACCGAAGCGCGTGTTGTCAAATACCTCAAACAGACTGAAAATGTCACCCGCGACGAACTGGGACGCGATGAATTCATCAAACGGGTCTGGCAGTGGAAAGAGGAGTTCGGCGGCAAGATCATCAAACAGCTCCGCACTCTGGGATGCTCCTGCGACTGGGAGCGCGAGCGCTTCACCATGGATGAGGGCCTTTCTGAAGCTGTCAAAAAGGTCTTTGTCGAACTTTACAACAAGGGCTACATCTACCGCGGTCAGCGCATGATCAACTGGTGCCCCGCCGCCAAGAGTGCGCTCTCTGATGAAGAGGTGATCTACAAAGACGTTCCCGGCAAGTTCTATTACTTCCGTTATCCTGTGGAAAACAGCGATGAATATGTGGTGGTCGCAACCACCCGTCCTGAGACCATGTTCGGTGATACTGCCGTTGCGGTCCATCCTGATGATGAGCGTTACAAACACCTCATCGGCAAGATGCTCTGCCTGCCCCTCACTGACCGTAAGATCCCCGTCATCGCCGACATCCACGCCGATCCCACCAAAGGTACCGGCTGCGTGAAGATCACCCCCGCCCACGACCCCAACGACTTTGAAGTGGGACGCAGAAACAATCTTGAAGTCATCAACATCATGAATCCCGACGCCACGCTGAATGCCCTCTGCGGTCCCGAATTTGAGGGAATGGAGCGTTTCGCCGCCAGAGAAAAATGCGTCGCCATGCTCTCTGAACAGGGATTGGTTGAAAAAATCGAAGATATCGTCCACGCTGTGGGATATTCTGAACGCGGCGATGTGCCCATTGAAACTCTGGTCAGCTATCAGTGGTTCTGCCGTATGGGCGAACTTGCAAAACCTGCCATCGAAGCGGTGCGTTCAGGAGAAATCAAATTCTATCCTGAAAGATGGAGCAAAACCTATTTCCACTGGATGGAAAATATTCAGGACTGGTGTATTTCACGCCAGCTCTGGTGGGGACACCGGATCCCTGCCTGGTACAACGATGAGACCAATGAGATCTATGTGGGCCTTGAAGCACCCACTGCGCCCGGAAAATGGCGTCAGGAAGAAGATGTGCTTGACACCTGGTTCTCAAGCTGGCTGTGGCCCTTCTCCATCATGGGCTGGCCCGAAAAGACTCCTGAACTGGAGTATTTCTACCCCACCAACGATCTTGTCACCGGTCCTGATATCATCTTCTTCTGGGTCGCCCGCATGATCATGGCAGGCTGCGAATTTCTGGGCAAGATCCCCTTCAAGAATGTCTACTTCACAAGTATCATCCGGGACGACAAGGGCAGGAAACTCTCCAAATCTCTGGGCAACTCCCCCGATCCTCTGGATGTTATTGCTGAATACGGCGCCGACGCCCTGCGCTTCTCCATTGTCTACATCGCCCCTGTGGGTATGGATATCCGTTACTCCAACGAGAAATGCGAAATCGGCAGAAACTTTGCCAACAAGCTCTGGAACGCCTGCCGTTTCCGTCAGATGCAGGGGCCCAGCAAAGCTGTCGACACTCTGCCTGAAAACCTTTCCGCTGATGAAAAATGGATGGTCGCCAAGCTGGATGCCGCCGCCGCTTTCATTGACGGCGAACTGGAAAAATTCCGTTTCCATACCGCTGCCCACGCCATCTATGATCTGGTGTGGAGCGACTTCTGTGACTGGTTCGTGGAAGCAGAGAAGCTCCCCATGCGCGCCGGCGGTGCCGACAAGGAACGCGCCCTCGCCGTTCTGGACTGGGCTCTCTTCCGCATTCTGAAACTGCTCCATCCCTTCATGCCCTTCATCACCGAAGAGCTGGCGCACCGCATGGGACTTCTGGCTGAAAATGAACTGCTCATGTATCAGCTGCTCCCCGCTTGCGAAAACATCGCTTTTGATGCTGATGCAAAACTTGCAGAAGAGAAATTTGAACTGGTCAAAGGCGGACGTTTCCTGCGCTCCAACTACAATATCCCTGACGGCCGCAAGCTGAAGTTCCACATCAAAGCCGCTGACGCCGCCGCTCTTGAGGGACTCAAGGCTCAGTACGATTCTCTGAAGCTGCTGCTCAATGCTGAAGAAATCGAACTTACTCTTGAAAGTTTTGACAGTGCAAAAAATGGCGCCGCGCCCTCCAAGCTCTGCAATGCGGGCATCATCAGTCTGCCCCTTGCCGGTCTGATCGACGTGGAAGCCGAAAAAGCAAAACTTACCAAAGAACTTGCTGATATCAACAAGTGGATCGCCGGTACCGCCGGCAAACTGAAAAACGAGCGTTTCGTCAACAGTGCCCCCGAACAGGTGGTCGCCAACGCCCGCGCCCAGCTTGCCGATCTGGAAGCCAGAAAGGTCCGCACCGAAGAGCTGCTTGCCACGCTGGGGTAAAAAGTACGATGAAAAGTGTCGGTATCATCGGATTGGGACTTTTGGGCGGTTCCCTCGGAATGGCGCTCAAAGGTTCCTGGTACCGCATCGGCTGGGGACGCAGAGAAGACAACCGCTCCGCCGCTCTTGAGCTGGATGCGGTGGATGAAAGCTGCGCTTCACCTGCTGAAGTACTGCAAAAAGCAGATGTGACAGTTCTTGCCATTCCGGTGCAACCGACTATTGATTTCATGAAAGAGTATGCCGCCTCTTTCCCCAGGGGAGCGATCGTTACAGATGTAGGTTCGCTCAAAGGAGAGATCTGCCATGCGGCAGATGCTTTTCTTGCCCCTCAGGGAGTCCGTTTTGTGGGTTCCCACCCCATGGCGGGAACTGAAAAACACGGCGTGGGGGCTGCATTCCCAGAACTGTATGAAAATGCCGATATTTTCATTCTCAACGGCGGAGGCGCTGATCCGGAAGCTGTTGAAATGGTTTCCACTCTCTGGTGCGCGGCAGGGGGACACCCCAAATATCTCAATGACGCTCATGACCACGACGCCCTTGTGGCACGAACCAGCCATGTGCTGCACATTGTGGCCTCCGCACTGACATCGGGTATCCTTGACAGTAATTCGGAAGAGGAACGCGCCAAGCGTTTCGCCGGGTGCGCCACCGGATTCCGTGACAGCTGCCGTATCGCCGCAAGTACACCTGCCATGTGGCGGGAGATCACAGAAAAAAATGCAGATGCTGTCCTCAAAGCAATGGATGAATTTGAGGAGCGCTATTTCACCTTGCGCCGTCTGATCGAAAATGGTGAATTTGACAGATTCCAGGAGGAGTTTGCCAGAGGCAAAGAACTCCGGGATCAATGGATGGCTTATAAAAACAACCGGAGCTGAATAATGGATCCCATGGCCGTTGATATCCGTAACGCCTCAGTTTATCTGGGCGGCAGAGAAATATTGCATGATCTTTCCTGGCAGGTCCCCCGGGGCGGCAGATGTTTTATTCTGGGCGCCAACGGTGCCGGAAAGACCACTCTTGTGAAAATGCTTATGGGCTACGCCTGGCCCGTTTACGGTGCCCATGTTGAAATTCTGGGCAACCTTTTCGGAACCACCAATCTGGTGGAACTGCGTAAACGCATCGCCTGGGTGAGTCCCTGTATGCAGCAGTTCACCGATACGGAGTGGACCGGTCTTCAAATGGTCATCAGCGGCTTTGACGGCACTCTGGGACTCTTCCGGGAGCCTGAAGCACATGAAATCGAAACTGCAAAAGCTCTGATGAAACGGTTCCGTGCCGAACATCTGGCAGACCAGCAGATCTTCACCATGTCCTCAGGCGAACAGGTCAAGATCCTCATTATGCGCGCCCTGCTCACCAAGCCTGAACTGATGATCCTTGATGAACCCAGCGTCTATCTGGATATGCCCGGCAGAGAGTTTCTCCTCGGCGAAATTGAGAAAATGGCAGCGGAACTCCCGGATCTGACCATTATTTTCATCACCCAGCGCATTGAAGATATTCTGGGAGTATTTGATGAAGGCATGATCCTGAAATCAGGCAACATCATGTGCCGCGGCACCCGGGAAGAGGTTCTGACTGAAGAAAACTTGAGTTCCATCTTTGATCTCCCCATCCGGCTCATCAAAAATCCCTCCGGACGCTACTGGGCGATCCTCAATCAGTGAAAGTTTGCACAGTGCATACCAACAGACAATCCCGCAGAGCAGTCAGGCTGCGACGCTTTTTCATTGCAGGCGCCAAATGGTACCGCAAAACTTTCGGAGAGCGTTCAAGCACTCTTATTATGGCTCTGCTCATCGGCGTCATCGCGGCTCTGGGGGTGGCTCTTATGCACTTTCTGGTGGTCACTCTGACCTCTTTCAGCGGAAAACTTGAGTCTTACAACGGGCCTGCCCTGCTTAAAGCAGGTGCCATGGCGCTCTTTTTCTTTCTGCCCCTTATCGGACTTTTTCTTTCTCACTGTGTCCAGCACAAGTGGGGCGGCAGACACTACGCCAAAAGTCTGAGTCCCCTCATATTGATGCTCCACCGCCGGAAATTTTCCATTCCCGGCAGCGAAATGTTCACCCATCTGCTTTCAAGCGCCTTTTCTGTGGGATGCGGCGGCTCGGCGGGTCTGGAGGCCCCCAGCGTTCTGACCGGTTCTGCCGTAGGCTCCAACACAGCCGGTTTTCTTCATGCCGATCCCCGGCAGCGTCTGCTCCTCATCGGATGCGGCGCGGCGGCGGCCATTTCTGCCTGTTTCAGCAGTCCCATCGGCGGCGTACTTTTTGCGGTTGAAGTGCTGATGCCCTCTTTCAGTGTGGGGGCGCTGGTGCCGATCCTCATGTCAAGCGCCGTGGCAACAGTTGTTTCCCGGGTGGTTTCCAACCACTTCGGATTCACTCTTGCCATTACGGTTCCCTGGCGCACAGATGCAGTGCCCTTTTACTTCATCTGCGGACTGGTCTGCGCCGTCATCGGCGTCTATGTCATCAAAGCCGCCTACAAACTGGGCGCCATGGTCAAAAGCCGTTTGCGGAACCATTGGGTCAGACTCTTTACAGGCGGAGTGCTGCTCTGCCTGCTTCTGGCGAGTTTCCCTGTTCTCAGGGGGCAAGGGTATATCTATATTGAGCAGCTTTTTTCAGGTAATTTGACCGCTCTTGCCAAACTTTACGCCTTTCTTCCTGATGCCGTACCTCAATGGCTGATCCTGACCGTTCTGATTGCCAGCGCCATCTTTGCCAAGGTGGTGGGATCCGTTCTCACGGTGGACTCCGGCGGCGACGGCGGCATCTTTGCCCCCTCCATGTTTATCGGCGCTTTCACCGGTTTTGCCTTTGCGCGCCTCATCAACCTGACGGGGATCATTCAACTTCAGGAACCCAACTTTATCGTGGTGGGCATGTGCGGCGTCTTTACCGCCGTCATGCGGGCGCCCCTGACGGGGATCTTTCTCATTGCGGAAGTCACTGGCGGCTACACACTTCTTGTGCCGTTGATGATCGTTTCTGCGGTCTCATGGTTCGCCGCCCGCCGCCTTGAACCCAACTCCATCTACCGCAAAGCTCTTGCGGAAAACAATCTGCTCAACGATGACCGGGATCAGGAGATGCTTCAGAGCCTCCCGGTGCGGCTCAATATTGAACGCGATTTCATTGCTCTTGCTCCTGATGATACTATCAGCAACATGCGGAAGCTGGTTGAGGAACATAAAAAAGAGATCTTCCCTGTTATTGATGAACATCACCATCTTGTGGGAGTCATCCATACTGAAAAGATGTTCAGCGCCATGCTTGAACATGCTGTCTACGACTTCATGCTGATTTATGATCTTATGGAAAGTCCTCACGGACTTCTTTCGCCTGATGACGATCTGGCATGGGCCATGGCAAACTTTGACCGCTATAATGTAAAATATCTGCCGGTCTGTTCTTCGGGAGGAAAGTTTGAAGGCTTTATTTCCCGTGAAGAGATCTTCAGCAAATACCGCCGCATCGTGCGCGA
>JAGBWB010000101.1 GCA_017629975.1 Lentisphaeria bacterium | reverse complement strand
GACGGGCCTTGTTCCAGAGAATGGAAGACTCCTTATTGAGCCTGTCGAACTTGTCTTCAAGGTTTTCAATGACCCTCTCGACACCTCTTTTGATCCGGCGGCGGTTGATCTTTTCAAGTTCTTCTTTCTTTCTCTTGGACATAATAAATCTGCTCAGGATACCCATTTTTTTTCCTTTCTGTAATTTTTCAAGCTCTGTTTCACACAGTGCATTTGTTTTGTTCTGTTGTAAAAGAGAGCTTGAAAAAGATTTTCTTACACGAAATCGTAAAATTTTACATCATCCCTGAACGACCGAGTAGCCCAGATATCCTGCCGCCCAGCACTCGGGAGCAAATTTTTCAAGGCGGGCGATGATGCTGGAAAGTTCTGAAGCGTCAAGGTCAACAAAACCTTTTATGCCTGCGGGAATGGCAGGAGCAAGGCTCTCGGGCGCCACAATGGCGGCGATCCGTTCTCTGCCGCAGGGTCCCTGCTGGCGGATAAAGGAGTTGCGGAGCAGGCCGGGTCCGGGCATGGTGTAGGTGACACCCGCTTCAAGCCGGAGTTTCCCGTCAATGATATTGGGGGAAAGAAGAGTAACAGCGCCTGAAGTTGAAAAGCAGAGCAGTGTCAGATATCCCTCCACCGGGCTTGTGAAAGAGATCTCCATACGGTCGCCGATCTTAACGGCGTTGTCATCAAATTCAATTTCAAGGGCGAGTCCCCGGGGAGTGATTTTCACAGGGGTGAGCGCCTTGGTCAGCTCCACACCTTTGCCGCAGCCGCTCTTTTCCTGAAGCATGTTCAGAAGTTCTTCATCTTTGATGCCGGAAACGGCATTGAGCATATCTTCATGCAGCATCTTCACTCTGGTCTGCTGTTTTTCAATGGCATCATTGGTGATGACGACAGGAGTTTCAGCAGCAGGAACAGCATACGCGGCATCAGAAGCCGTTTTCACAGCTTCAACACGTTTTTTGATCTCTTCAGCTTCAAGCCGGAGTTTTTCAAGTTTCGCCTCTCTGATCTTACGGTCAAGCTCATAGAGTTCAGCTTTGCGCTGAGCTTCAATGCCCTCTTCTGCCTCGCGTTTTTCCAGAAGGCGTTTTTCAATTTCCGCGTGGTGCCGCAGGGTTTCAGCGGTGGCGAACTCGTTTTTCACCTTTTCAAGTTCCAGAAGGATAAGTTCTTTTTCTTTCCGGATCTTTGCCTTTTCAAGTTCCACCTTGTCGTTGGCGGTCTCGTTGAGGAGCCGGAGCTGGAGTTCATTATTCTTTTCGCTCAGTTCCCGTTCCTGTCTTCTGAGGGTGACGGCGTTTCTGGCAGCATCTTCATTTTCCTCAATTTCCATAATGGAAATATTCATATCGCTTTTGCTCTGGCGTTCTTTCACTTCCAGATCCATTTTCCGGCGAGCATCGTTGAGTTTTTCCATACTCTCTTTGTAAGCCTTTTCGGCGGGGGTCAGTTCTTCATCGATCCGGGCGAAAAGGACCTGGGCTTTAAGGCAGGGGAAGAAGCGTGAAAGAGATTCAAGGGCCAGTTCAAATATGGCATCTCCGGGAGTTTCTTCTTCATAAAGGCTCCGGGCAAGGGTGTTGAAAAATTCATCTTTTGCAGAGTTGAGCGCCCGCTGAAGATCCTCTTCATGGAGTTCGCCGTTTCGGATGAGTCCGGTGACGGCGGAGACATCTTTTTCTGTATCGATGCCGGAAATACGCACCGTGATGGCAGCCAGGAGTCTCCGGGGAGCGGCGGTATTGGCAAAAGCACCGTCAAATTTCAAATCAAAATTGCAATCCCCCACATAGTATCCCCCTTCCCAGATGGTGGCATTGAGTCTGGGGAGCAGACCGAAAAAGCACTTTGTATCGGATTTATCCATGGGTGTCATGGGGAAGAAGCTGCTCTTTCCTCCCTCTGTGGTCAGCAGATAGATCCGGGAAGCGGCATTGGGGAACTGTTTTTCAACGAGTTCAAAATCGTTCTGAGTCTGAATTTTTTTGATGATAAGCATGATAAAACTCCTTTCATAATTTATTGAAATTGATCACTCTTCAAGTTTTTTAGCGAAACGCATCATAGCGGCGTTGTAGAAAAATCCGGCGGCGCTGCCGCTCAGAAAGAGAAAGACACCTGCGGGGGCGGCAAATGCACCGCTGACCAGAAGAAACGCCAGAAGCATATCAATGAAGGTCAGCACACCGAGAATAATGGCATTCCCCTTGTTGGAACCCTTTGCCACATGACTGCGGATGAAAGTGAAGGAGACCACAGGCAGCATAAGGACACAGAGCAGAAATCCGGCGATCCGGAGCGGGAGAGGTCCAAAGGAGCAGAGTTTTCCGGTCGTTTCGGTAAATTTCCCAACTGTTTTCTTTTCGGGCAGAGGCTCTTTGGGGGTGGAATCCTCATCAATGATGCCTTTTACCCGGACTGCTCCGGTCGCCGTTTCCAGCAGTTCCCAGCGGCCCTTGACGATCGCGCCGCCGGGAAAGGATTCAAAGCGTTCAATAACGCCCCAGAGGACGCCGTCTGTTCCGGCATCCCGACCGGCTTTAAGAGCCTCTTTTCTGTTGGCACAGCCCCGGTTGACAAGGTTGAGTTTG
>JAGBWB010000100.1 GCA_017629975.1 Lentisphaeria bacterium | reverse complement strand
TATGATACAGATGTTAAAAGAAAGTTTTTTCCCCTCCCATCCGTACTCTGCCGGGAAAAGATTCACGCTGATTGAACTGCTGGTTGTTATTGCCATCATCGCCATTCTTGCCGCCATGCTTCTTCCAGCCTTGCAGCAGGCGCGGGGAAGAGCGCATCAGACCCATTGCGCCAACAATATGGCAAGTGTGGGCAAAGCAGGACTCTTTTACAACGATGAAAACAAAGGTTTTTATCCCATGCTCTATAACGCCATGAAAAAAAGTCAATCCAGCCGTTTTGTTCTCTACGGCAGTAAAGACACTGGAAAACTTGCCCCCTACCTGGGGATCAATGAAAACGCCCCCATCGGCGGCTGGTATCAGAGCAAAAAAATATCTTTCACTCCCAGCAAATTCGCCTGTCCTGCGGTCAACGGCAAAGACCGTTTCAGGATTGATACCGACAGCAGCTACTCAAGATACGGTTTCGGAGTCAATGCCAAGGTTTCCTCCGTTCCCGGCAGCGGCGAAGTACTTCACGCCTCCAAGGTCAAAAGGCCCACCCGCACCAATTTTTTTGCAGAAAGCGCCGCAGAGCGGGTATTTTATCAGGTGGAAGGCGCCTGTTCATTTCCCATCCCTGTCCACGGTAATGCAGACCTCTCTTATGATCTGACGGTGCTGCGGTTGAGCAGTCAGAGCAAATTCAACGCTGTCATGCTTGACGGACATGTGGAATTTATTTCCAACATCCAACTGCCATTCAAAAATCTTCATAAAATAGAGATCTTTGAATACAATTATTTCTGGTTTCCCAAAGGGGATAAAGATTGGTGATCTTATAAGCTCAAGGATGATCAAAGATGAAACAAATTCTCTTACTGGCAGTTTTTTCACTTTCTGCTCTGCTTGCTGCCGCCCCTTTCACTCCCGGGGGCGTCGCTGTTGACTGGGCAAAATATGACCCCAAACCTCAAAAAGAGATCAAAAGCTCCGTCAACTTTATCAAAAATGGCTCCTTTGAAGAGAAAACCGACTTCAAAGGTTCCAGAGGTAAAGGTTTCTGGAACGCCGGTCAGCGGGCGCACGGGTTGAAAAAAACACCTGAGACACAAAAATTCCGTGAACGATTCGCTGCTTCTGCCATCAGAAAAATCCGCCACGGCGGAGCCGACGACGGCAAAGCATTTCTCTTTATCAAAACCCCAGATGAAGTGAAAGAGTGGTATAAACCTTTCCCTCAAATTTCAAACCGGCTCGCTCAGGCGATCCCCTTTGAAGCGGAAAAAGAGGGCTACTACCGGATCAGCTTCAAAGCCAAAGGGATGCACACCCCCACAGCGCCCAACCGGGGACTCTTTCTGGTGCAGGTCTCTCCCCGGGGAGTGAAACGCAAATCCAGAACTGACAAAACCTATGGGATCCAGACATTCTTCACTTTGCGTCCCCAGTGGACAAGGCACTTTTTCGATTTGAAACTCCCCGCCGGAAAGAGAGTTGTGGATGTGACTCTTTCTCTTTACGGTGCCGGAGAAGTCTGTCTTGATGATGTGCGTCTTTTCCCCGTCAAAGCCGCTGTAAACACCGATGCTGTACGGGTCAGGGTTCAGCCTTATGCCTTTTTGGACAATACGTTCTGCCTGGGTGAAAAGCTCCCCGGCGTCATCAACTTCACCTTTAACGCTCCCGATAAAAAGTTCAAGCGCAAAAACATGCTCCTTGAATTGCGTCTGCCTGAGGGATTCCGGGTGGTGGACGTGCGGAACAACTGCACACTCAATGCCAGAGGAAACGGACTCTGGGAGGTGGGAGTCATGCAGCTGCTCCCCAATGCCGTGAGCCGCCCCTGGTACGCCCAGCACGGATGCGCTGTCATGGTTGAAAGTACTCTTGCGCCCTCGGAAAAACTCTATCCCCTCACCTACCGTCTCCGTGACGGCAAATGGCTGGGGGAGGAAAATACGATCTATCTCAAAGTTATCCCCGCAGTCAATGGGAACCGTCCTGCCAAATTCCGTTCTTCCGCCATGCTGAACAACGAGTGGAGTTTTGAAAAAGAGGGTGTTTCCAGAATCGCCGACTTCTACATGACCAGCGGGTTCACCGCCATTTTCGGCGCCAAAGGTCCGGTTTCCATGGCATTAAAAGAACGGAAGATCCCCCGCTACATGCAAAGCTCCCACCTTGCCAACGGTTTCAAACTGGGTGAAGGCAAGAAACCTGAGTTCGCCCAGTTCAAGATGATCGACGGCAAACCCTACCCCCGCAAGGTCTGCCCCGTTGAAGTCTACACCAGAGGTCCTTATTACATGAAAGACATATACGGAAATCTTCTCAAAAGACTTCTTGTCGATGAGGATTTGACCGATAACTTCATGGTCAACTGGGAGCCTTATTATCTGGACTCCAAGGGGTGTTTCTGCACCCGCTGCCGGGATGAATTTATCAAGTACTCCAAAGGGGATCCTGCCAAAGAAGAGATCTTGAAGATCTGGCCGGGTGAACTGCTTCAGAAATATGCGGAAGAGTACTTCAAGTTCCGTTCATGGCAGCACGGCAAACTTGTGGTGACGCTCCACAAAGATGTTGCAGCTCTCGGCAGGAGCGCCGGCAAAACAAGTATTTTCATCCCTGAGGTATCGTGGAGATGCGCCACCCATAAACACAACCATTACTGCAAACAGTACAACATCAAAGAGTTTATGAAAGAACTCCCCTGGCTTGAACCGTGGGGGCCCTACATCTACCACCGCGCCGGAACAGTCTATGACTATTTCCCCACCCGCCATCTGATCACCTACACTGCCGCCGGAATGATCAAACAGTTCATGAAAGATCATTTTCCCAAAGGCGGCGCCCCAAAACTCATTGCCTTCCCCCATGCCTATCAGAGCAATGACTGGGTGACAGAACCTGAAGCTCTCGCCTTTGAAACCCTCAGCTTCTTCGCCAGAGGGTTTGAAGGAGTCTTCTGTTACTACTTCCCCCGCGGATACGACTACCGCCACTGGGCGGCAATGGCAGAAACCAATTCTCTTATCGCCCGGTACGAAAACTTCATCTTTGAAGGACGCAATGACAACCGGAACGTCTCTGTGGAACCCCTGACACCGGTTCCCGCAAAACTTTTCTATCCTCCGGGCGCAGAAGAACCTGCCAATGAAAGCGGCAACTTCCCCGGACTGAGCAAAAAGAAAATATTGCAGTACCAGACCTGGTATTACAAAGATGAGATCCTTGTCTGCACCGGAAATTTCTGGCAGAAAGGGGAACACTTCTTCAAGCTCCGCGTCAAGGGACTTGAGCCCGGGAAAAAATACGGCGTTGAGGTCACAGGCACAGGATACGGCAACTTTACAGGCCGTGAACTTGCCGACGGTATTCTCATGCAGACAGGTGCTTTGCGCTGGCAGTTCATCCGCATCGGCGCCCCGGTCAAAACTGTTTTCTCTCAGAAAGATCTTAAAAAGATGATGGAAAACCGTCTGCCGGAAATCAAAAAAGCAGCCGCATGGGAAAAAGCACACTGGAAGAAGGTTTCTGCCTATACTGCAAACGACACCCCTTCTGTGGATTACGGCGCCATCAAAAAAGTCACCTCAGCCGGAGTCACTCTTTCAGCTCAGCAGAAAGCTCTCAGGATCACCACTCCTGTCTATGAACTTACTCTGGAACCCGGTCAGGGGGGCAGACTCCATGATTGGAAGTGCGGCAAAACTCAGCTCATCAGCAAGCGTTCCCGATGGGGATACGCCGTGCCTGCGGTCTGGTATCCTGCTGAAGCGGCGCTGATGCTGCGGACAGGTATGCGCCTTGAATCGGTCACGCCTGACAGCTCCGGGGTGACGGTGAAACTTTCACGGATCATCTCAGCCAGAGACAACGCCCGCCTTGCAGGCATGAAACTTGAACTCACTCACTCATTTTCCGCGTCTCAAGTCACAAGTACCGTCAAATTCACCAATCTGCTCCATGACGCTGTTGAATTTGCCTTCCGGTTCCACAACATGCCGGAGTTTCTGACCAGACAGGGACGCCAGGTGGGTGAAGTTCAGTTTGCTTCAGGTGAAAGGTTCCCCAGAAGCTATGTCCAGAAATTCATCCGCACCTCCGCCGCCGATCCTCTTCTGGAAAAGGCATACAAAAGAACCAAACACATGAGCAGCGCCAAATCCTTCCCCGCGATCCTCAAGGCGCCGTGGAGCAAATACGCATTGAAATTGGAGTTTTCTCCCCGTCCTCACTCCATTATGCTCTGGGATGAGGAACGCAGCAGCGGCTCCACCTTTGAGCCCGTCTTCCCCCGGATACAGCTGGCGCCCGGAAAATCGGCTTCGTTCACTATGACTGCACAGGTCACGCCGCTGCAGACAAAATAAAATATCAAAAGGAATATTTCATCATGCTTACAGGAATCATCGTAGGTGCCGGACATCGCGCTCTGGGATACGCAGAGCTGGCAAAAATCAAAGGGGAGTCCCTCAAGATCGTGGGCGTGGCAGATCCCCTGCCTGAGCGGCGCAAATATACAAGGGAATACTTCTCTTTCGGCGAAGATATGTGCTTTGAAAGCGCAGAAGAGCTTGCCGCCCGGGGAAAACTTGCCGATGTGATCATCAACGGCACCATGGATCAGAAGCATGTGGCAACTTCAATTCCTCTTCTTGAAGCAGGTTACGACATGCTCCTTGAAAAGCCTTTCGCCGTCAATGAAGCGGAGCTTCAGCTTCTTGCGGATGCGGTGAAACGCACCGGAAGAAAAGTGATGATCTGCCATGTCCTGCGTTATGCCCCCTTTTACGCTGAGATCAAAAAACGTCTCCTCAATGGAGATATCGGGCGTATTCTGAACATCCAGACTGCCGAGCATGTGAGCTATCACCACTTTTCCGCCTGTTACGTCAGAGGCAAGTGGTCAAAACACAGCGAATGCGGCGCCTCAAGTCTGCTGGCAAAATGCTGCCATGATATTGACCTTATCACCTGGTTCAAAAGCGGAGTGGATCCGGTTTCAGTTGACAGCATGGGCGGAATCAACTTTTTCAACGCCGCCAATGCTCCTGCCAATGCCGGTAATTACTGTCTGATAGATTGTCCCCTTGAGCACACCTGTGACTTTTCAGTCCGCAGACTTCATCTGGACAATCCCGTAAGATGGCGCAGCTATATCTGGCCCAAGAGCGCCTACTGTCCTGAAGCCAACACGCCGGAATACCGTGAAGCTGCATTGAAAGATCCCACCCATCCCCACGCCCGCTGCGTCTGGAAATGTGACAACGACCAGCCTGACACTCAGGCGGTCATGATTACCTTTGCTGACGGCACTGTGGCAACTCACACGATGGCTGCCAACACCTCCCGTCCTTTGAGAAAGCTCCACATCGTGGGCACGGATGGGGAAATCGAAGGTGTTTTTGATGACAACAAGTTCGTTGTACGCCGCAGAGATCTGACTCCCGGCCATCTGCTCCCCGGTCAAAAGGAGTACACTGAAGAAGAAATCGATCTCGGCAACATGGGTGACACCACCGGAGCTTTCGGCGACCACGGCGGCGGAGACCTGCGCCTTGCCATGGATTTTGTGGAGTTCGTTGAGGGCGGTACTCCCTCTATTTCATGCACTCAGCTTTCAGACTCCATCAACGGTCATCTGATCGTTTTTGCCGCCGATACGGCGCTTGAAAGTGAGAAGCGGCAGTTCTATTCAGAGGGGAAATTCGCTCCCCGGAACTGAGAGGAGTAAAAGCTCTTCTTTATTTTCATAAGGACAAAAAAAATCCCGGCTCAACACCGGGATTTTTTTTGTTTCAGAAACGTGGTTTATCAGCGGTTCTTATCAGCCATGACCTGAAGTTTCAGACACTTTTCGGAGACATCCATGATGTGCTCGCTGCCGAAGGGCAGATCAGCACCGGTGGTGATCTCCTGAGTGAAGATCTTCAGGTAGTCAGAACCCTCTGTTGCAGCGGGGATCACTTCCACAGCTTCAGCGCCGGTGAGGTAAAGTTTGCATCCGGCATCAGCATAGTTGAACTCCAGCACACCGTTGCGGCCCCAGATGGTGAAGCGCCAGTAGAAGGGATTGGCAAATCCGGTCTTTTCAGGAGCAAAATAAGAAACGTCAAACATGACACCGCACTTGTTGTCAAGGGCAAACATACCCTGAGCGGCATCCTGGAAAACCACAGGAGCAAAGGTGGCAAAAGCGTTCCAGGTGCGGGCGGCGGTCAGTTCAGTAATGGCGTGACCTGTCATATATTCAATGGCGTCAAGTCCATGGATGGCAATGTCGTTGATGGTACCGCCCTGCTTGCCCTGTTCAAAGTACCAGTTGGGACGGGTTCCGTAAGAGAGGGGATGCTGTCCGCCGAAAGAGATGGCGTGGATCTCGCCCAGGCGTCCGGAGTCAATGACCGCTTTGGCAGCGTTGACATTGGCGTTGACACGCATATCAAGCATACAGCCGACTTTCAGATTGCGGGTCTGAGCCAGGTGGCGGATCTCCCGGAGTTCTGCCAGAGAGGTGCAGAGAGGTTTGTCAGCAATAACGTGTTTTCCGGCAACCAGTCCGGAAATGGCACGGGCGCCGCGGATACCGAAGTAATCACCGATAGCGAGAATGTCAAATTCGCACTGCTGCATCATTTCGTGAAAATCGTCAAAGGTAATGTCAATACCGCGCTCTTTGGCGGCGGCTGCTGCTTCGGCGTTTTCCTCACAGGCGGCCACGATGGTGTACTGGTCGGAGTCTTTCATCCTGTTGTAAAGACCATCAATGTGGCTGTGACGGAACCCGACGAATGCGACCTTAAATTTTTCCATGATTCATTTCCTCCTATTGTGGGTGAATTTCCCTTAACGCTATTAAGATAACCCCGCCTCTTTGAAATGTCAAGCTCAAATCAGGGGATTTTTTCCGAAAATTTCCTTTCCCTCACATCTGCCTCAAAAAAGCATCAGGGAAGTTCATTGAATCCGGCAATGACCATCCCCGATCCGGCAGCTTTTTCAAGCATCGCTTCAAGAGTCGCAGCCGCCATGTGAACCGTTTTTGCTTCTGAGAGTATCGCATGAGAGAAAAAGGTGACAGCCTTGTTTTCAAAAGCCGCCTTTTCAAGAGCGTCATCCAGATTTTCCTGAGTGGTCTCGTAAAAAGGACCGATGCCGCATCCGCCCATGACTTTGTGACCGGCAAGTTCTTCAAGGGGAACGTAAGGTTCCTCAAAGTCGGCGATCCAATATCCTTTGGGTGCCTTGATCTTTGTCCCTGCTCTGAAGCGGGAAAAGTATTGACTTAAAAAGGTGTCAAACTCTTCTGAGTGACGGTTGTTGGGATAGGCGAAAAAGGAAATATCCCTGACGCCATGGGCCTCAGCCTGTTCCACCTGCGGCAATATGTATTGTGCATAATAGGCCTCTGGCGTTATGTCAAGGGCATCTTTGTGGTTGATGGTATGAAGCCCCACACTGTGCCCGCAGCTCCGCAGCTGTTTCATGGAGTCCGCAGCTTCTGCGGTGATCTCTTTGTCATAAAAAAAAGTGGCGCGTGCATTGAATTTTTCAAAAAGTTCAAGCTGGGGCAGCCAGGTTTCAAAACGTCCGTCATCAAAAGTCAGCAGCAATATACCATTTTTCACTTGTGCAAGATCAAGTTTTCCGTTGTCAAGAAGGGGGAGCGGCGCTTTATTCATAAAAAAATCCTTAATTGTTTTCATTGTGTTGTTCCGTTGCAGGCTAAATATACCCTGCTGAAAAAAAATGTCAAGTACTTTCAGGGAAAATTTTCTGTAAAGTTGCACTTGCAAGGTCTTTACATGGAGTTATCCCACGGAATCCGATCCGGAAAAAAATCTGACAGACACATTGACTTATTTCAGCTTTTGCTCTTGCATTTTTCCCTTTCCAGCAGTACATTATTCCCATTACTTGTATAAAATAACTTGAAAGGTATCCCGGAATATGTTTGCAATCACTCTGAGTTCTTTTATTTTCTTCACTTTTCTGGTGGCATTCGGAACATGGCTTCTGGTGCGTAAACGCGAAAATTCTTCTCAGG
>JAGBWB010000099.1 GCA_017629975.1 Lentisphaeria bacterium | reverse complement strand
CTTGCATACCTGTTTCCAGAATTTCTTACGGTTGTCATCGCCGAAGAGCCACCGTCCTTTGCACCATCCGTTGAGTTTGTTCCGGGCAGAAACAAAATCCTGAGAAAAGTCGCCGTTTTTGATCAGATTCTTTCCGGCAGGAACCGCTTTCACAGCAAAACGTTCTGCGGAGATCTTTTCCATGGGGAATGTAACGCCGCCCCGGTGGAACACTTTATCTGCGCCGCAAAGTCCGGTACAGAAAAGCGCCGCTCCCAACACTGCTGTCAGAAGATGTTTCATCATGCTTTTTATTTTCCTGTCTTAATTTTTTTCCATGAGCAAAAGCGCCTCCTGCCCTTTCATCCCGACGGTCACGCCGCAGGCGGCGGCCTCAGGACTGAGATCCGCCACAGGAGCGGCGAGCACCTCTTCAATGGTGCTGACGCCCCGGACGATGGCAAAGCGGTCTTTCATCTTCTCAGCTGCCGCCATGGAAAAATAGCCGCAGCCGAGATTGGATTTCTGCCCCTGGATCAGCAGAATGACGCTGTTGGCAGTGGGCAGAACGGCGCACTTGAAGGTCACTCCTTCAATGACGCAACTCTCTGTCATAACTCCACCTTGACCTTTTCGCGCATACGCATGACTTTATCAAGAGCTTCATTCACATCCTTGCCCCGGGCGAGGCAGACGCCCAGACGGCGGTGTCCGCAAAGTTCGCCTTTTCCGAAAAGACGCACATCGGTCTGAGGTTCGGCGAGAGCGGATTTGATATCAAAGGAAACGGAGTTTGAAGTTCCATCCACCACAATGGCTTTTGAAGCGGAGGGACCGTAGAAGTCGATGGGAGGAATAGGCAGTCCCAGAACGGCACGGGCGTGAAGATCAAATTCAGAAAGATTCTGGGAGATCATGGTGACCATACCGGTGTCATGGGGACGGGGACTGACTTCGCTGAAGATCGCCTTGTCGCCCTTGATGAAGATCTCAACGCCGAAGATGCCCTGACCGCCCAGAGCGTCAGTGATGGCACCGGCGATATAACGGGCCTCCTGCTTTGCCTTGAGGCTCATTGCCTGAGGCTGCCAGGACTCCTGATAGTCGCCGTTGACCTGATGGTGTCCGATGGGTTCAAGGAAGATGGTTCCGCTGATGCTGCGGACAGTCAGCTGGGTGATCTCATAATCAAAGTCAACGAATCCCTCAACGATGACCCGTCCGGCACCGGCGCGGCCGCCCTCCTGAGAGATGCGCCATGCTTCATCAATGTCGGCTTCGGTCTTGACGGTGCTCTGACCGTGTCCGGAGGAGCTCATAATGGGTTTGACCACACAGGGGATACCAATGTTTTTGACCGCTTCAACATACTCTTCATAGGTTTCGGCGAACTGATAGGGAGAGGTGGGCAGCCCCAGCTTTTCAGCGGCAAGACGGCGGATGCCTTCGCGGTTCATGGTGAGCCATGCGGCGGTGGCGGTGGGGATGACTTTATAGCCTTCCTTTTCAAGTTCAATCAGAGTGGGGGTGGCGATGGCCTCCACTTCGGGGACGATGAAATCGGGTTTTTCCAGTTCAATGACCCGGCGCAGTTCGGCACCGTCAAGCATATTGATCACATGGCTGCGGTGCGCCAGCTGCATACCGGGGGCGTTGGGATAGCGGTCAACGGCGATGGTTTCAACGCCGAGGCGCTGCATGGCGATAACGACTTCGCGGCCGAGTTCTCCTGCGCCGCAGAAAAGGACTTTAGTGGCTCCGGGAGTCAAAGCGGTTCCGATCATGGTAAGATCTCCTTTACTTAATTTTATGGATCTTTTGGATTTTATTTACAGCTTCTGAAAAAATTTTTCAGTTCAACAAAAATTTCAATCAAGGATGCACCAGCAGGAAATACCTGCGGGAAGCACTTTTCCGGTACTTTCAGGGATGGTCATTTCCTCTCCTTCAATACGGCAGGAAGAGCCGAAAATATCCCGCACCATCCGTGAAAAGACTTCAAGAGAGAATCCGGGAGAGTGGCAGCTCAGCACCAGATTGAAGGGACGCTCCGGGTCTCTGAGTTCCCGGCAGCACTCCAGCAGTCTGGGCAGATCGGTCTCGATCTTCCACACCTGTCCGGAGCTGCCCCTGCCGAAGCTGGGGGGATCAAGGGCGATAAGGTCATACAAACTCCCCCGGCGGACCTCCCGGTTGACGAACTTTTTCACATCATCGGTGATCCAGCGGATCACATTGGGAACATGGGGATTGAGCTGAACATTTTCCTGCCCCCACTCATTCATGCCCCGGGCGGCATCCAGATGGCACACCTTTGCGCCCCCTGCCGCCATGGCCATGGAGCCGATGCCGGAGTAGCCGAAAAGGTTGAGTCCATTTTTGTAGTTCCCTGTCCGGAACCGTTCCCAGTTTCTGTACTGTTCGGCAAAAAAGCCCAGATGTCCGAAGTTGGTGGGTTTCATCTTGAGGGTGAATCCTGCGTACTCCACCAGCCACGATTCGGGGAGCCGTTTTCTGAAATCCCACTTGCCGCCCCCGGAGTTGTCCCTTGTGAAGACGGCGTCGGCGGACTCCCATTCAGAAGAGTCAAGAGTGGGTCCCCAGAAAGCATTGAGGGCGGGACGCACCAGTCTGTAAGGTCCCACCTGTTCCAGTTTTTTCAAATTCCCGCTGTCCAGAAGACGGTAGGGGAGTATTTTTTCTTTTTTCTCTTTGGTACTCATACAAAAAACGATTCTTTAAGATATTAAGCCTGATCCCGGTAGATGATCTCTCCGCCTCTGACCGTCATAAGGACCCGGTTGGTTTCCATTTCAAAAACAGCAAGATCCGCACGGCGGCAGGGGAGCAGCACGCCCCGGTCGTTGAAGTTGAAGACCCGCGCCGGATTGGCAGTCACGCTCTGGGCGGCATCGTTTTCAGTCAGATGTCCGCAGCTCATAAGGCTGTGCCATCCGGTATCCAGCATGGAGGAACTGCCGGCAAGGACACCGCGGTCGGTCTGGGAAAACCCGTCGCGGACAACGATATCGGCAGGACCGATGGAGTAAACGCCGTCGGGCATTCCTGAAGCCATGGTGCCGTCGCTGATGCCGATAAGGCGGTCAACTCTTTTGCAGCGGCAGACCAGATCCACGATCCGGGGGTGGACATGGATCCCGTCAATAATAAGCTCCACCGTCACCCGGCGGTCGGTCAGGGCGATACCGATAAGACCGATATCCCGCTGATGCAGGGAAGACATGCCGTTGAAAAGGTGGGTGCAGTAGCGGGCGCCTGCGTCAACAGCTTTCAAAGTTGAAAATTCATCGGCGCAGCTGTGGCCCATGGAGGGCATCACCTGATTTTCGCAGAGGAGTTCGATCAGTTTGTCCGCATTTTTAAGTTCGGGGGCAAAGGTCATGAGTTTGACCAGACCTTTTCCGGCGCTGATAAGCTCACGGGCGAACCCCAGATCTATTTCAGAAAGAAACTTTGCAGGCTGGGCGCCGCACTTTTCAGGATTGAGAAAGGGGCCTTCGATATTGATCCCGATGGCCTCAGCACCCTGCTGAGGGCGTTTCATTTCATCGGCGAGGAACTCCAGATTGGCAAGCATTCTTTTGCGTTCATCCGCCACGACGGTGGGGAAAAATCCGGTAACGCCCCGGCTGCCCAGAATGGCACACATGGCGGAAAAGGGTTTCACCGATTCTGCCGCTTTGGAGCAGTCAAAGCCCCCGGCACCGTGGATATGGGTATCAATGAACCCGGGGGTGATGTAGGCATTGGGGAAGTCAAAAACTTCGATCTCCTGCTCCCGGCGGAATCCTGAGATACCGCCCACAGCAAGAATGGAGCTGTTTTCCGTCAGCAGTGCACCGTTGGCGATACTCTGTTCAGGAGTGATCAGCTTTTTGGCGCAGAACATTCTCCGGACGCGGCCCATGGTCACTCCCCTTTCCCGGAAGTTTCTTCAGGCAGATACAAAGAGCGGTATCTGAAAAAGTATCCGGCTCCGGAAAGGACTGTCACCAGCACGATGCTCCACAGATAGGCAAGCCAGATGTACCAGATACGCACGCCGAACCACTTGGCATCGTGAAGATAAGCCACGCCGCCGTCCATGACCCAGGCGAAACCGGCAATGGCAAGCATGGCCATCTGCAAGGCGGTCTTGAGTTTTCCCCAGCGGTCGGCTGAAATGACGATCTGTTTTTTGGCGGCAAGAGTCCGCAGACCGGTCACCATGAATTCCCGGCAGAGGACCAGCACGGCGATAAAGGCGGGCATGAGTTTGTATTCAATGGCGATGAGCATAGTCCCTGTGACAAAGATCTTGTCGGCAAGGGGATCCATAAGGGCGCCGAAATCGCTGACGATGTTGAACTTGCGGGCAAGATATCCGTCAAGAAGGTCGGTGACACCGGCGAGGATCACAAGGATATAGGCGATCCAGCGGATCTGATACATCCGGTCGGGACTGTTGTTGAAATAGGCAGGTTCTGCCAGCGTCGCCATCACCACAAAGATGATAACAAGAACGATTCTGCTGACAGTCAGCAAGTTGGGAAGATTTTTAAATTTCATTGAGACCTCTGTTTTCTTTCACCGCACTGTTTCAGCCTCAAGATCACCGCCCTTGAGGGCCCCTGTGATCCTGACTTTGATTCTGTCACCGGGGGCAAAGCGCACCTTGGCAGGCAGCTCAACATAAACATTCTGATCAATATCAGGCGCGTCGGCATCGGTTCTGCCTACGGCATAATTTTCTTCGATATCATCCACCATGATCTCCAGGATCTGCCCTGTCAGTTTGCTGTTGGCGGCGGCGGTACGCAGATGCTGACGGCGCATGATCTCCCGGGCGCGCCGGTCGGCGACATCGCCGGGAACCTGATCCGCCATTTCAAAAGCGGGTGTTCCGGGTTCGGGCGAAAAGGCGAAAACGCCCAGACGCTCAAAGCGTGCTTCGGCGGCAAATTCAAGAAGTTCCTTGAAATCCTCTTCAGTTTCGCCGGGGAACCCGGTGATGAAAGTGGTTCTCAGAGCGATACCGGGTATGGCGCGCCGCAGTTTTGCCACAAGATCCCGGATCCATTTGGAGTCCGTGTGACGGTTCATGCGCTCAAGCATGGCGTCGCTGATGTGCTGAAGAGGGATATCCAGAGCCGGAATGAACTTTTTGGCACTGCTGAGTACAGAAATAAGTTCATCGGTATAGTGGACAGGGTGCGTATAAAGGATACGGTAGCGGAAAGCGCCCGGAAGTTCTTCAAGAGCCCGGAGAAGTCCCGCCAGATTTTCCCCGTCAGTTCCGAAAGCGGTGGTATCCTGAGCAATAAGGATCAGCTCTTTCACCCCCACTTCAATCAGCTGTTTCGCCTCGGCGATGCAGGAGCTGATGGTCCGTGAACGCTTGTCGCCCCGGAGTTTGGGAATCAGACAGTAGGCACAACGGTTGTCGCATCCGTCGGCGATCCTGAGATAAGCCACATGGGGCAGAGTCAGCTGGAGCCGCAAAGGAACGTCACCTGCACAGCGGGGCAGAGGAGTGATTTTCTCCAGTTCACAGGGACCTGCCCAGAGATCCACTTCAGGGAATGCCTTTTTATACTCATCTATCTGCGGATGATTGACAAGACAACCGGCGACCACAAGTCTGCCCTGAGGGTGCCGGCTCTTCCATGCCGCGCCCTCTTCGATCGCCTCCTGAGCTTCGGCGCGGGCGCTGGCGAGGAAAGCACAGGTATTGATAAGGTAAACTGAAGCTGATTCCGGTTCAAAGGTCAACCGGCTCCCGGCGCTGATGAAAGCACCGGTGATCATTTCAGTATCAACAAGATTTTTCGGACATCCGAGAGAAACCGCATAAAGCAGTTCCGGAGCGGACTCCTTGCGTTTTTTCGCCGTCATTTCTGAAATTCTCCCGAAAAAAACAATATACACGCCATAAATATATACTGTATTCCCCATTTTTGCAAATGAATAAACCATATTTTTTTCTTTTACCCCTTGATTTTTCCATCTTTAACCTTATTTATGAATATATGTCCGCTGCTCCGGGAGCCGTCAGAAAAAAAGAGAAACCCCCGCCGCTTGCGGAAGGAGAAAAAAGAAGAGGAGAAAAACGATTTATGAAAAGAGTGCTTGTCATCATCACGTCCCATGACCGCATGGGGTACTCTGCCGAACAGACAGGATTGAATCTTGAAGAGTTCGCCTGCACCTACCACCGCTTCCTTGAATGCGGATTCAATGTGACAGTTGCCTCACCGGCAGGGGGCGAAGCGCCTATTGACCCGAGAAGCGTGAGCCATAAAGCTCTGGGGGTTGACGGCAGACGCTTTATCGCCGGGAATGACACCATTCTGGACAACACCGAAAAGCTCAGCAACGTGGATCCCGATGACTTCAGCGCTCTGCTCTACCCCGGCGGACACGGCTCCGTCTGGGATCTTGCCTCAGACCACCGGAACGCCCGGATCGCCTCCTCTTTCTTTGAACGGGGCAAACCTGTGGGCACCGTCTGCCACGGTGCGGCGGCGCTGCTGAAAGCACGGCGCTGCGACGGATATCCCGTCATATTTGAAAGAAAGATCACCGCCATTTCCAACGATGAAGAGCGGGAGTCCGGTTTTGACGGCATACTCCCCTTTCTTCTTGAAGAGCGTCTGAAAGAGCTGGGGGCGCACTTCTGCGCGGGGAGCCGCTGGCGCCCCCATGTGGTCACAGACGGGAATCTCATCACCGGGCAGAACCCCCGCTCCGCGGCACAGGTGGCAGAAGGATTGATCCGGGAGATCCGGCGCACCCCCGGCCGGATCCCCCTCTGCCGCGCTGTGGCATGGAGATACAACATCTCTTTTTTCTGAACTTTTCCATAAGGCAACACTTGAAAAAAGTGCTGACCGGGTGTATATTAAGAGACTCCGAGGTGTCTCATTGGGGAGATGCCGGGAACATTAAACAAAAAGGCGACTTCATAACTCCGCATGAAAAACAACAGATGCGGAAGTAAAGCGCCGGAAAAAAAGGAAGTTGTAAAATGGCCAAGATCACTATCAATGACCTGCTGGAAGCCGGTTGTCATTTCGGACACCAGACCCGCCGCTGGAACCCCCGGATGAAAGATTATGTCTACACTGTCAAGGGCGGAATTTCCATCATCGACCTCACCAAAACCATGCGTCAGATCGCCGATGCCTGCAACTTCCTGCAGCGCACCGTTGCCGAAGGCGGCGAAGTCCTCTTCGTGGGAACCAAACCCCAGCTCCGCGAAACCATCAAAGAACTGGCTGAGCGCACCGGCATGTACTCCGTTTCCGAGCGCTGGCTGGGCGGAACTCTGACCAACAACGTCACCATCCGCAAGAGCATCGCCAAGATGAACGAAATCGACGCCATGCTCAACAGCGAAGCTGTCAACGGCATGAAGAAAAAAGAAGTCGCCAGCATGAGCCATCGCGCTGAAAAGCTCCATCGCGACCTGGACGGCATCGCCGAAATGAAAAAGCTCCCCAAAGTGATGGTGGTCGTTGACGTGAACAACGAAATGAACGCTGTCCGCGAAGCTATCCGTCTCCACATTCCGATCGTCGCTATCGTCGACACCAACGGCGACCCCACCCTGGTGGACTACCCCGTTGCCGCCAACGATGAAGCCGTGAGATCCGTGGGCATCATCACCAACATCTTTGCCGACGCTATCAAGGTCGCTAAAGAGATCTACAACAAGCGCGCCGCTGAAGAGCGTGAAGCTGCCGAAGTCGCCAAGCGCGTCGCCGAAGAACAGGCCGCCAACGCCGCTGAAGCCGAACCCAAAGAAGCCAAGCCCCGCCGCACCCGCAAGGCCGCTCCTGCCGAAGGCGAAGCCAAGCCCCGCCGCACCCGCAAGGCTGCTGCTCCCGCCGAAGGCGAAGCCGCTCCCAAGGCTCCCAAAGCCCCCAAGGCCGCTGACGCTGAATAATCTTTTTTGAAGAATATCTGAACAACATAATCTTGAGGTAAATATAATGAATATCACTGCCAAGATGGTTGCCGATCTCCGGGAAAAGACCGGTGCCGGTATGATGGATTGCAAAAAAGCTCTCGTGGCCGCCAACGGCGACATGGAAGCTGCTATTGAAAATCTCCGCAAGAGCGGTATTGCCAAAGCTGAAAAGAAGAGCGGCCGCTCCACCAACCAGGGCAAAGTCTGGACCGGTGTCTGCGAAGCCTGCAAGAGCGGTGCCATGGTTGAAGTCCTCTGCGAAACCGACTTCGCCGCCAAGACCGACCGTTTCGGTCAGCTCGCCACTGATGTTGCCACCGCTGCCCTCAAGGCCGGCGGCGACGGATGCGTCACCGAAGCTGTCAACGAAGCTGCCAAAGAGACCCTGACCAACGCCATCGCCACCATCGGCGAAAACATGCAGATCCGCCGCGCCGTCCGTTACCAGGGCGCCGACAACAGCACCTTTGCCACCTATCACCACATGGACGGACGCGTCAGCGTTCTGGTTGAGTTTGAAGGCGAAGTCGCTGAAGATCTGAAAAAGAACATCTGCATGCACATCGCTGCTTTCTCCCCCCGCTACGTTTGCAGCTGCGAGATCCCCGAAGCTGTCATCGCCAAGGAAAAAGAGATCGCTGCCGCCGCCGATCCCAAACTCGCCGGCAAGCCTGCTGAAATGCTGGAAAAGATCCTCGCCGGTAAAATCAACCGCTTCTACTCTGAAGTCTGTCTGATGAACCAGCCCTGGATCATGGATGACAAAACCACCCTCGCCAAGATCGCTCCCGCCCTCAAGGTCAAGCGTTTCGTCCGCTGGATGGTCGGCGAAGAACTCTGATAAGTTCTTTATGATACGCCCAAAGGCACCCGGAAAACTCCGGGTGCTTTTTTTGTGGAGTCTTTTCAAAACAACTGCACCTGAAGAGAGGTTTTTATGGAAAGCAGAATCAGGATCATCACCCCGTCAACGCCTGAAGAGTTTGAGAAATTATGGCGCTTGAATTACCTGATATTCGCCCGCGAACTGAAAATGCGTCCCGACACAGCAGCTGAGATGATCGTTGACAAGTTCCACCACAAAAACATCTACCGCGCCGCCATGGAAACAGCAACAGGCGCATTTACCGGCATGATCTCCGCCCATTGGAGCGCCCCTTACTCCGCCGCCGCCCACTTCGGGGATACGATCGCCGAACCGCCCCTTGAAGGAAAACTTGCCGAGATCCGGCTTTTTGCCCTGCTCCCCGGATATCGCAGCACCACCCTTGCGGCTCAACTGGCGGTTCCTCTGCTTCAGGAGCTGGATTCACGGGGTGTCTCTGAAGTCATCATCTCAGGCATATCCAATATGAGATCTTTTTATGAGCATTTGGGATTTTGCGTCGCAGGCGCCCCCGTTAAAGAGGGCAGCACACTCCTCTACCCCATGCGGGGCAAACTGAGTCTGATCCTTGAGCGCTGCCGTCCGGCGCTTGAAAGATACAGCCCAAAGATTTAACAAAACTCCCTGTCAAAAAAAATTCTCTGTTTTTTAAAGCGGAGACTTGTAAATTACTTTACAAAGGCATATATTAAAAAACAGACATACACAATACATAGACCTGAAGAAACGCACAAAAAGCGTTTTTCAAGTCAAACAAAAAAAGGAGTTTCCGGATGTTGAATTGCAAAAAGTGGTTCGGTATCATGTTGTGCTGTGCAAGTTTCCTTGCAGCAGCTGCCGATCTGTTTCAAGTAAGTTATCTTAAAGGAGCTGACGAACCCCGTCTGCGTAAAGCCGTCACCCTTGAAAACACCGCTGCTCTCTTTGCGCAGCGCCTTTCACAGACTTTGAAGCAGGAAGTTAAAGTCGTTCCCTTTGACAAAGCTGAAGCAAAAACTCTCTTTGTCATCACCAATGAAAAAACAGCAGGGGGCGAATATGCAAAGTGTCTTCAGGGGAAACCCATGGACAGTTTCATTATCCGCTATCCTGTCAATTTCAAAGGCAAAAAGAATGTCTGTCTTCTTATGAGCCGGGATGCCTGGGGATACTGCTACCCCGGCAATTTCTTTCTGCGTAAATATCTGGGGTATGATATCGTTTTACCCGGAGATTTCGGATTTGTGATCCCCGACAACTCCAAATGGCAGATGCCCAAAGCCATCAGCGAAAAGGAGTCCCCTTTCTTCAACACCCGCGCCTGGACCATGAACAAAGCTGTGGATAAGGAGTTCGCCCGCATGAGTCTGGGCGAAAGCCGCCGCAACATCTCCTGGCACACCTTCGGCCGTGTCATTGACCCCAAAAAGTACGGTAAAAAACACCCTGAATATTTCCCCCTCGTCCGGGGCAAACGCCACAACGCTCCCTCCAAACAGCGTTGCGACTGGTCCCCCTGTGTCAGCAATCCCGATGTTCAGAAACTTTTCGTCAACTATCTGGTGAGAAGTTACAATAACGGCGGCTCCGATGCCATTGAGCTTTCTGTCAATGACGGCTCCGGAAATCACTGTGAATGTGCCGGCTGCACAGCCTGGGATGATCCCGGTGAAAAGGCAAAAGGCCACTACTCCAACCGTTACTTCACCTTTTACAAAAAGGTGCTTGAGTCTGCCAACAAGATCCATCCTGAGATAAAGGCCTGTATTCTTCTTTACAGCGATGCCACCAGTCTTGTTCCCGCCAAAGTGGCGATCCATCCCAACCTCGTGGGCATGAGCACCAAAGAAGCCACGATCCGCAGATTTGCCGCAAAGGGCATGAAACGCCTGGGCCTCTGGGAACACCAGCTGGATTACCTTTACCCGCTCCCCCGTCATTATCCTCAGGCAATGGCGGCCAAACTCCGTGAAATGCACAGCATCGGCGTCCGGGAATATTTCGGCGAAGTCTATATGATCGCCGCTGCCAACGCCCCCAAACAGTACATCCTTGCCCGGCTGCTCTGGGATCTTAATGCCGACCCCGTCAAGGTCATGGAAGAGTACTGTTTCAAAGCCTACGGTCCCAAAGCGGCTCCTTTCATGAAAAAGTACTACGACACCTGGGAAACCATCTACATCCGCGAATGCCAGGCCCGCAACGGCAAGCCCAAACCCCGGCTCATGTCTTACAGCGTGGAGTGGTTTTCCGGCGTGCGCCCCGGAGATGTGGAGACCATGGATAAAGCTCTTGCCGACGCCGAAAAATCTCCCATGAACGACTTTGAAAGAAAAAGAGTTCAAATTGTCAGAAATCACTTTTCCTATATCCGCTGCCTGATTGAAAATTACCTTGACTGCCTTACCTTGCAGCAGAAAAATCTTTCCATGGATAAGATCCTCAAGATCCATCAGCGCTGCCTCGCCCGGGATGCCCGTTTTGCTGAGCTCTGGAAAACCCTCGTCAGCAAGGACCAGCTGGGATTCTACCGCAGGATCCGCTCCGGGAACTCCAAAAAGCAGACCGACACCGTCTTTGTTCTCTACCGCAATGCGGTCAAGGCTTATCTCCATGAATCCGAAGAGACCGCTCTGCGGAATCTCCAGAAACGGATCTGCGCCAAAATGAGTCAGCCCGCCCGGCTCGCTTTCTGGAAAAACGCCTTCAAAAAGAATCCGTCACTCCTGCCCATTGCCACGATGATCGGTGAAAACTCCGGAACCAAACTGAAAAATCACTTCACCAACGGTGATTTCAAGAAAGGCATCCCCGGCAATCCCGCCGTCAAAGGAGAACACCCCAAACTGGAAGGATGGTATTTCTACGATGAGATCGGCGACGTCCTTGCCGATGACTACAAAAATCACTGGAACTGGATCAAAAACCCCAAAACAGGCAACCAGCTCTGTTTCGGCGAAGGCAAATATCCTGAAGTGCGTACCTACATGCTTCTCACCAAAGGCGTCTACCGTTTCTCATTCAGCAGAGACGGAGAAAACACCATGAGTTTCAATCTCTACACAGTGCCCACCATGCATAAAGATGCTTTCAAGGATGTGAAAACACTCCGGAAATGCAAGGTTCGCACACCCGCCATTTTCAGTTTGAACCATCTCCCCGCTGCCGGTGTCAGCAATGTCAAGCGGACAGTGCTTATTGAAAATGACGGTTGGCACTGTATGCTTATTGCCACACCTTCACACGCTCCCAAAACCTGGGATCGGCTCTGGAATGTGAAGATGGAAAAACTGAACTGACATCATGCTGACCACCTCCAAACGCAAAGCGGTCTACAACAAGCTGAAAAAAGCTCTTGAAACCGGGATCTACCCCCCTGGCAGCCGGCTGCCCAATGAACCGGAACTGGCAGAAAAAATGGGGGTTTCCCGGCTGACGCTCCGTTTTGTACTGGCTCAGCTGGAAAGAGAAAACCATCTTGTCCGCATCAAGGAATACAGCATTAGAAACTAAAAAACTTTGAACTTCATTTTTTCCCCAATCAAAAATATGCGTACCCCAAGTTTTATGCTCTTTTCTTGATGGAATATGGTTTTCATAGCAATCTGTGCCATCAAACATATATAACCCAAATATATCT
>JAGBWB010000004.1 GCA_017629975.1 Lentisphaeria bacterium | reverse complement strand
GGACGGCGTTCCCCTGCGCAAAGCCATCGTCTGGCTGGATAACCGGGCGGTGGATGAAGCAGCTGAACTTGAAAAGGTTTTCGGACTCAAAGAGCTTATTGCCATGTCCGGGCAGAATGCCATGATGCCCTGCTGGCCCGCTCCGAAACTTCTCTGGGTGAAGCATCATGAACCTGAGATTTTCAAGCGTATTGCCAAAGTCCTCATGGTTGAGGATTTTGTGGCATGGAAACTGACAGGGACCTTTCACACCCATCCCGGACTGCTGCCTTCAACGCTCTATTACGACATGCGCAAAAATTGCTGGGCTGAAGATATCCTTGATTACATCGGTCTGCCTTTGAGCGCCATGCCGGAACTTTCCGGAAGTGCCGTTGCGAAAGTGCTGCTCCCCGGGGCTGTGGTCAAAGTCGCCCCCATGGATCACATCTGCGGTCATCTCGGCTCAGGAGGAACTCAGGGACTTGTGACCGAATGTACGGGCGGTTCTCTTGCTCTCTGCGCCATGACAGATGAATTTCTTATAGATCCTCAGCTGCGTATCAGCACCTATCTGGGGTGGAAACAGGGGGATTATGCCCTTTTGCCCTGGGCTCCAACTGCCGGAATGATGATGAAAAAGTTCCGGGATGAGTTTTCCGGCGGCATGAGTTATGCCCAATTGGATGAAGCCGCCTCCGGGATCGCTCCCGGCAGCGACGGACTCATATTGCTGCCCCATCTTGCCGGAGCCGTCTCCCCTGTGGCGGCGCCCCATGCCAGAGGTGCCGTCAAGGGGTTGACCCTTGCCCACACCAGAGGACATGTCGCCCGCGCCATTATGGAGTCTGTGGCATTTCTGCTCAAAGACAATGCCAACGCCCTGACTGCCCTTGGTATGGAGTTGAAGACGGTCCGGGCTCTGGGGGGCGGGGCAAAAAGTCCTCTCTGGGCGCAGATCAAGGCCGATGTGCTGAATCTGCCGGTTTCTGTGGGGAAATGCGATGAACCTGTGGCTCTGGGGGCGGCTGTCCTCAGCGCTGCTGAAGCGGGAGCTTTTTCAAGTGCCGCCGAGGCCGGGGCAGCTCTTGCCGGTGAGGCGCGGCTCTTCATGCCGGGGAAAAATGTGGAACGCTATGAAGAGTGTTTCAGTGAATACTGTAAGTTCAATGAATATATTTTAGGAGAAAAATAATGCAAATCCGTGCCGGTTTTGTTGGTTTCGGTGAAGTCAATACGCCGAGAGAGTTTATTGACGGACGTTGTCAGTTCGCCGCAGACGCCCTGAAAAAGGAGGGCATTGAGATCTTTTATACCGCTCCTGTGAGCGATGATCCCGCAGGTGAAGAGGCGGCAAGAGCCGTCAGAGAACTGAAGCAGTATGACTTTGATGCTCTGGTCATCTGTATCGCCGGGTGGATCCCCTCATGGGCAGTGCTCAGGGTCATTGAAAACTTCAAACATCTGCCTATGCTCCTTTGGGGACAATCCGGCTGGTATGAAGGCAAACACTTTGTCACCACTGCCGATCAGGCGGGTTCCACCGCCCTGCGCGGTCCCATGGCAGCCATGGGGTACAACTTCAAGTATCTGGTCAACTTCAAAGACGGTCAGCCCCGCATCTCTGAGGCGGCAGATTATCTGCGCGCTGTTTCCGCCGCCGCCGCTCTGCGTAAAGAGCGCATCGGTATGACAGGCTACCGGGACATGCGCCTTTACGGAACCTGTTACAATGCCCAGCTGCTGAAAAATCTTCTCGGTGTTGAAATCGAACACTGCGATCTGATGGAGGTTCAGGAGCTTTCAAAAAGTGTGAGTGAAGCTGATATCAACGCCGCTGCGGGAAAGATCCGCAATGAGTGGGATATTCAGGGAACTCCCCAGCCCGGAACTCTTGAGAATGCGGCAAAACTTGCTCTGGCTCTCAAAGCTCTTCTTGAAGAGCGTAAATGGAACGCTTTCAGCTTCTGCGATGTGGACGGCATAAAAAAGCTGCTGAAATTTGCTCCTGCGGGCGCCATGGCTCTGCTTCATGAAATCGCCGATGTGGTGACTGTACCTGAAAATGACTCTTACGGAACAGTGACCGCTCTGCTGATGAAACTTCTGACCGGTAAGCAGCCCGGATACCTTGAGTTCTACGAATTTACTGAAACTTCCGCTCTGATGGGGGTTCCGGATTATGTTCCCGGAAAACTGGTGGAGGGCAAGATCACCGTTTCCCCCAAGGCTTTCGGCTCTTTCGGTGAAGGGCTTCTCAATATTTCCAAACTCAAGACGGGCACCGTGACTCTGGCGCGCCTGACAGAAGATGAATTCGGCGGACTGACCATCCATGTTTCTCTGGGCGAAGCTGTTGCTCCCCCGGATTGGGAAGAGGCCGGATGGACTCCGCCTGCGCCCCATCTGCCCAGTCTGGAGGTCAAGTTTGACTATCCCGCCGATGAATTTCTTGCTGAAGTCGCAGGGCAGCATTACATCATCGTCCACGGTGATGTGAGAAATCTGCTCCTTGAATTCTGCAACGTGACAGGTGTGGGTTACAAGGAATAAATTTCCTCCGGAAAAAATGAGAACTGCGGCAAGTCAAAAGTCATTTGCCGCAGTTTTTTTATGCAGCCGGAAGAGGGATATCAGACAAAACTTTTCAGAAAGGTGATCTCAAGCTCTATGCCTGATTGAAAGTTTTCAACTCTCTGCTGCAATTTTTCACGGATCTCACTTTCACTCATCAGATGACGGTGGGGGACAAGAAGATGAAAACTGATTTTTTTCACCTTGCCGTCAACGCATCCGGGGAGTCTGAAATCGTAAAGTTTCAGTTCGCTGTCTATTTCTGACACCGCATTTTCCAACCGGCTGCGCCAGTAGATGACCTCCGGATTATCCTTGCTGTAAGGATCTCCGTGGAGCAGCAGATGGACGGAAAGTTTTTTGCCGACGGTAACTTCGGCATTTTCCAGAATGTCATGGGCGGAAAAACGGCTCCCCTCGCAGGAGATTTCCGCGTGGGCAGTGACATAATAGGTGTTTTCCCCGTAGTTGTGGATCATGATGTCGTGAACACCGTCGATCCCCGGACACTCCAGAAGCGTCTGCCGCAGGCGGGCAACGGTCTCAGAGGAGGGCGGCTCCCCGAGGAGTTTGCTGGTGGTATCACGCAAAACTGAAATTCCTGCCCAGAGGATCATTCCGGCAATAATGACTCCGGCGCATCCGTCAACGGGGAACGTTGTGTACCGTGACGCGATCATGGCGCCGATGGCGATGGTTGTCCCCAGACAGTCGCTCAAACTGTCATAGGCCGCCGCCCGGATCACATCAGAGTTTATCATCTTTCCCACTTTGCGGTAAAAGAAAAAGAGCCAGCATTTGACAACGATGGTCGAAGCAAAGATGATGATGACCATATTGCTGAAACCGATCTTTGAGGGTTTGAAAATGGCAACGACAGAGTCTTTCAGAAATGTGATCCCCAGACCGAGGATCAGCGTCGCAACCACCAGACCTGCCACATACTCTGTTCTGCCGTGTCCGAAAGGGTGTTCCGCATCCGGGGGATGGCTGGAAAATTTGAATCCGGCAACGGCAATGATCCCCGATGCCATGTCTGATAAATTATTTACCGCATCTGCCGCAGCTGAGATACTGCCGGAAATCACTGCCAGAATGATCTTTACTGCTGCAAGGAGCAAATTGCAGACGATCCCGGTGATGCCGCTGACGATGCCGCAGCGGATACGCACTTCGCGGGTCATCTTCTGGTATGCCTCAGGGACAAACAACTTCAATATAAATGCCGTCAACACTTGAAAACCTCATTGTTTTAAGTCATAAGTAAATGATATCTGCATAATATAGTATGCAGACAGAGAAATGCAAATGGATTTTTCTGTTTTCAAAGCGTGAAAAGAAGGGAAAAAGTTGTTTTGATGTTGAAAGTAAGTTGACAAAACAGGTAAACAGTGTTATTTTAACCGGAAAGTACTTCTTTGGTATCAAAGAGCTGAAAATCACAAATCAGGAAGGTGTTATATGAAGATCCAGCGTGAAACTTTTTACGATTGCAACAAAAATCCTTTTCAGGTGACTGTTCTTACCATCGGCGGAACCAAACCCGGTCCGGTGATGACCATTGTTTCAGGACAGCACGGTATGGAACACTCCGGTCCCTGCTTTCTGCCCGAACTTGCCGAAGAGCTGGATAAGGCCGATATTGCAGGAACTCTTCATATCTGCCCCTGTGCCAATCCCGGCGCTCTTGCTATGGATTACGAATTCTACCCCGAACATGAAGATCTTTCCAAGATCAACGACTACTTCTACTCCCGGTTCCGCCACAATTACTCCCCCTGGGGCATCGGCAGAGGCGAAGCTGAAACCGAGTACAATATGAATCGTCTCTGGAACCGCGAGGGAACCGGTATCGCCTATGATATCACCAAGTGGATCTGGAAGAACTTTGTGGATCAGGCAGATCTGACTTTGGATATCCACTGTCTTCAGGCTTCAAAGCCCCTTATTTACAATGACTTTGATAAAAACAACTTTCTCTGTGCCCTGACCGGTATTGAAGCTGTGTTCCAGTGTTCCCCCAACAGAAGCGCTTATGCCGCCGGAAATTTGAATCTTCAGGCGGCTCAGCGCGAGGGCAAATACGCTTTCTGTATTGAATTTTCAGCACAGCATGCCCTCAAAGAAAGTGAGTACGAACTGGGCAAAAATGCCATCCGCAACCTGATGATCAAGATGGGAATGCTCAAAGGGGAATATGTTCTGCCTGACCGTCCCACCTGGAGCATCCCGGTCAACTGCTGGGAGCTTGCCCACATTTTCAAAGCAAGCCACACGGGACACATCCGTTATTATTTCGGTGAATATGACCGGGTCCGCAAAGGGGATAAAGTCTATGAGATCCGCGATATCCAGACCCTTGAAGTTCTGGAAACCGGATTTTCCAACATTGACGGCGTCATGGGCCGCATCAGCTATCTGCCCGTTATGAAAGAAGGGGAGAATATCTGCAATATTTATCCTGCAGAAGAGATCCCCCGGGAAATCTGAAACACAAGGGACTTTACTGAAAGAGCAGAATGACCGTTGAAAAAAATATCTTTATGTGTTATATTATAATTTATTAAGATAATAAAAACGGTTGACCGCAGATGAAAAGTTCCATAAAAGCTCCTGATATGACAGCAGTCGGGGTGATGAATTTCACCAGCACCCTGATAACGACTTGTTTTTGTGCCTATGTTTCCATGATCGGCGACAGAGAAGCGCCCCTTTTAGGCAGACAGGCGTTGAACATGCTTCTTGCAGGAGCTCTTTTCATACTGCCCTATTTTTTCATGCCCTTTCTGATCCGTTATTTTACAAGCCGCTTTTCCAGCCGCAACACCATCACCTTTTCGCTCCTTGCAGAGTTCCTGCTCATGGGGGCGGGGGGGATGGTGCTGGCACTTGTCACGGGAGGAAAGATGGCACTTTCAGGCATCGTGCTGCTGCTGTTGATGGTGGTGCTTTCAGGGATGATTTTTGCCTCCTACCGGGCGGCGTTGCGGATCTATATTGCGGAAACAGTTGCAAAAAATATGCTTCCCCGGGCAGGCGCTGTTACTGAAAGTACCACCTTTGCCGGGATCATCGCCGGAGTTTTCAGTGCGGCGGCGGCCGCCGATCTTGGTTTTTCAAAGTGGGGCGCCGGGATTTTTCTCACCGGACTTGCCTTTATGAGTCTTTCTGTGGCGACCCGCCTGCGGCCAACCCTTGCGCCGCTGCCGAAGCTCCGCTTTTCCAGTCTGCCCCGCACCTGGCTGGCGGTGATCCGCAGGGAGGAGCGGGGGCGGGAACTGCTTCTCACCGGCATCGGTGAAAGTTATGTCTTTGGAGCTGTTATCTTTGCCGCTGCCCTCGCTGTCCGCTATGTGACAGGGGTCTCAGGGATCCATCTGAATGATCTCACCTCAGAATGTGCTGTTATTGCCGCTCCTCTGGCGGGCGCCTGCGGCGGCTTCATCATCGGTGCCGGACTTTGCCGCAACAACGCTGAAATCGGAATCGTGCCGCCGGCTTCGCTGATGATGACTCTTTCCACCTTCTGCATGGGGCTGTTGCCCCTTTTCAAAGATGAGATCATTGAGACCTGGCTTCTGGGCGTTTTGCTTCTGATCTTCGGTTTCTTTTCCGGGATCGCATTGATACCTTTGCAGACCTATCAGAAATTTTTTGTGCGGCAGGAGTTGCGGAGCGCTTTCTTTTCCTGGTTTTATCTGCCTTT
>JAGBWB010000098.1 GCA_017629975.1 Lentisphaeria bacterium | reverse complement strand
ACAGTACGAACTGAATTGCAATCTGGCTCAAATGCTCAAGGGCGGCGTTATTATGGATGTGACCACCCCGGAACAGGCTAAAATCGCTGAAGATGCCGGAGCCTGCGCCGTTATGGCTCTGGAACGGATCCCTGCCGATATCCGCGCCGCAGGCGGCGTTTCACGCATGAGCGATCCCGGTATGATCCGCGGTATCCAGGAGGCCGTGACCATTCCCGTCATGGCAAAGTGCCGTATCGGTCACATCGCCGAAGCCCGTATCCTTGAAGCCATTGAGATCGACTACATTGACGAAAGCGAAGTTCTCAGCCCCGCTGATGATATCTACCATGTGAACAAAAGAGCCTTCAAGGTTCCCTTTGTCTGCGGAGCCAGAGATCTGGGCGAAGCTCTGCGCCGCATTTCTGAAGGTGCAGCCATGATCCGTACAAAGGGTGAACCCGGAACCGGTGACGTTGTGCAGGCTGTCCGCCACATGCGTAAAATGAATCAGGAGATCCGCCGGGTGGTCAACATGGCTGAAGATGAACTCTATGAAGCCGCCAAACAGCTTCAGGTTCCCTTTGAACTGCTTATGTATGTCCACAAAAACGGTAAACTCCCTGTGGTGAACTTTGCCGCAGGCGGTGTTGCAACTCCCGCTGATGCCGCGTTGATGATGATGCTGGGCGCTGAAGGTGTGTTTGTTGGTTCCGGTATCTTCAAATCCGGCGATCCTGCCAAACGTGCTGCTGCTATTGTCAAGGCTGTGACCAACTATCAGGATTACGGTATGCTGGCTGACCTCTCTGCCGGACTCGGCGAAGCCATGGTCGGTATCAATCCCTCCGAAATCAAGATCATCATGGAAGAACGGGGGATTTGATGAAAGTCGCACTCCTTGCCTTACAGGGGGACTTTGCAGAACATGAAGCGGTGTTCCGTGCTCTGGGGGCGGAAACACTTCAGCTCAGGCAGAAAAAAGATCTTGAGCAGCAGTTTGACGCTTTGATCCTCCCCGGAGGGGAAAGCACTGTTCAGGGCAAACTTTTGCGGGAGCTGGAAATGTTTGATCCCCTTAAAGAGATGATCGGGCAGGGGAAGCCCGTTTTGGCGACCTGTGCCGGAGTCATCCTGCTTGCCAGACAGCTTCTGGATGATCCGACGGTCCACCTCGGAACTCTCAATGCCGTTGTCCGCCGCAATGCTTACGGACGGCAGCTGGGGAGCTTTTTCATACGAGGCAGCTTTGCCGGTATCAAGGATGTGCCCATGAGTTTCATCCGGGCGCCCCAGATCGAATTCTGCGGTTCCGGCTGTGAAGTTCTCGCCGAACATGAGGGCAGGATCACTGCTGTGCGGCAGGGAAATCAGCTGGCAATGACCTTTCACCCCGAATTGTGCGATGATTACCGGGTGGCACAATATTTTCTTTCTGAAATCGTCGGTAAGAATTAAAAATATCTGTTTCAGAACAACAAAAAAGCGGAGCTTGAAAACTCCGCTTTTTTTGTTTCCATAAAGGATCTTCAGCTTACTTGAGAAGCTCAAGACCTCCCTGGATCATGGCATCACCCACGGTGCGGTCGGCAAGACCTCTGGAAGGACTGGTCTCATAACCGCCGTTGCCGTAGTGACGGGAAAGTCCCACATAGCCGATTTCGCCCATGCCCAGAGCGGCAAGCATGGTCTTGGGATATTTGGAGCCTTCACGGATCCCGTAACCGATTTCCACAAAGGGTTCCGCGGGCAGAGAGACGATGGCAAGTTCACTTCCGAAAGTGATGGCGACCTGAGTCTCAACACGCTTTTCTTTGATGGGATTTTCGCGGCAGCCGATGGCGCGTTCTGCGAACATCTTTTTCACTGCGGGAACGCCTCTTGCGATATCTTCACTGGTAAGGTCGCGTCCGGCTTCCATGACGGCGTCTTTATTTTCTTCATAGACTTTCTTGGCTTCGGCATATTCTTCATCGGTCAGCTGGAGATAGGGTGCATCAAATTCTCTTCTGCCGAAGGTGATGGAAGTTTCATCCACTTTCTTCATGCGGTAAAGAGCGGCAAGGATCACATTGGCGTAGCCTTTGCCGATACGCTTGGCTTCTTCATAACCGGTCTGGCTGCCGGGGGTGGTCACATCGAAGTGGTTGATGTTGCCCTGAGGCGCGATAATGGTCATCACAGGGATATCATAACCGAAAGCGTTCTGGATCTCAACTTCCATGCGTCCGGGCCAGTCGGCGGAAACGATATCTCCGCCGATGGTGTCGGTGTGGTTGGAAATATTTGCCATCAGCATGACTGCACGGCCATCCTGACGGATCTCAGCCATGATGATCTTGGGATCGATTCCGCCCTCGGGGTGATCGATTTCAGGATTGAGTTTTCCGGGATTGGTGAGAGTCTTGCCGTTTTTCATGATGTAGCGGCGGTTGAAAGCCAGAGTGGTGCATTCCGTTTCAGCAACATAAAGTTCAGCCTCGGCAAGAGAGGCGTAAGCCTTTTCCAGAGAGGAAATGGTTTTGGCGACAACATCGTCAACATAGTCCGGGTCAACGGCTTTTTCGTCGCCGAAGATACCGCAGACAAAGGGACCGGTGTGGGTGTGGGTGGCGCAGAAAAGAACCTTTTCCGCCAGGGGGGATTTCTTTTCAATAAGGATCTTTTCCAGTCTTTTGACAAAGCTGGCAGGGAAAAGACACAGGTCATAAGAAACCACACCGCAGCACTCATCGCCGTTGCGGAAAACGGCAGTTTTCACAGCCAGACGGTCATAGGCACCCCGGTTGGGACGCAGATTGAAGTAACCGCAAAGTCCCAGTCCGCAACGGGGTGTGATGTCTTCTTTTGCAAATCCGAATTCAAAAGCTGTGCTGTTCATTTTTTTTGTTTCCTTAATGTTAACATTTTTATAAAATTTTTCACTTT
>JAGBWB010000097.1 GCA_017629975.1 Lentisphaeria bacterium | reverse complement strand
TCTCCGTGGGGGTGATAGTGCATCACATTACCGATCACGTTGGCGGCTTTGTGGGTTCTGCCGTCATCGATCTCTTTCAATGCCCAGAGAATACGGCGCTGAACAGGTTTCAGACCGTCATCCACATCGGGGATGGCTCGGTCTTTGATGACATAGGAGGCATATTCCAGAAAGTTTTTGTCCACCATGGCGCGCAGGAAGGCATCATTGCCTCTCTGGTTGACAGCCTCATCGCCTTCCGGAAGTTCAGGTTCCTGAGACGGGATCATTGTTTTTTCGTTTTCGTCACTCATATTTGCTTACCGTCAGGTTCGTCATGATGTAATCTTTGCGCTGGGGGGAGTTGGGACCCATGTAAAATTTGAGCAGCTCCGGAACGTTCCGCATACTGTCAAGAGTCACAGGGAGCAGTTTGATCTCATCGCCGATGAATTGAGCAAACTCTTTGGGCGAGATCTCACCCAAACCCTTGAACCGGGTGATTTCGGCCTTGGAACCCAGTTTTGCGGCGGCGGCATCTCTTTCAGCTTCAGAATAACAGTAATACTGAGAGGGATTTTCAGGCGCTTTGTCAGTTGCATTTTCCTCTTTTTTGCGGGGACGCCTGGTTTTGTTCTTCTCTTTTGAAGCGGCTTTGGGATCCCTGACCCGGAAGAGGGGCGTTTCCAGCACATAAAGGTGACCGGTCAGGACCAGCTGTTCAAAGAAAGTCAGAAAGAAGGTGATAAGAAGATTGCGGATATGCATACCGTCCACATCAGCATCGGTGGCGATGATGACTTTATCATAGCGCAGATTTTCAATGTCATCTTCAATGCCCAGAGCCTGAGTAAGAAAGTAGAATTCTTCATTTTTGTAGAGTTCCTCGCGTGTTGCTCCGAAACAGTTGAGCGGTTTTCCCCTGAGGGCAAAGATGGCCTGATTTTCGGTCTGGCGGGATTGTTCAATGGAGCCTGCGGCAGAGTCACCCTCGGTCAGGAAGATCATAGTTTCTCTGGGTTCTTCGCCCCGGGGCCATTTTTCGCCCACATGGTATTTGCAGTCCTTGAGTTTGGGGATACGCAGGCGGCTTTTTGCGGCGCTTTCTTTGGAAAGTTTCTTTGCCTCCTGCATCTTGCGGTGGACTGATTCATTGCGCTGGACTTTATCCAGAATGATATCTGCGATTTCCAGATTTTTGTGGAGAAAGTCAACGATTGCTTCTCTGACGGCATTGACGATGGGGCCACGGACATCGGTGTTGCCCAGTTTATTTTTGGTCTGAGCTTCAAAGATGGGATCGGTGATCCGGATGGAAATGGCGCCCACCATGCCGTCGCGGACGGCATCGGCTTTGAAGTTCTTGCCTGAAAACTCGTTGACAGCTTTCAGAAGACCTTCTTTGAATGCGGAAAGGTGTGTGCCGCCGTCATTGGTATATTGTCCGTTGACAAAGGAGAAACAGTTTTCGCCGTAGTTGTCGCTGTGTGTCAGTGCGAATTCGATCCCGAACTCCGCGCTGTCTGAGCGGTAGTATATAATATCGTAAAGGCGGTCGTCTCCGGTTTCCACATTGAGGAGATCCTCCAGACCTTTGGCGGAGTAGTAGCGCTGATTTTTATAAAGGAGAGAAAGACCGCTGTTGAGATAGGCATACATCCAGAGTCTTTTTTCCACATATTCGTTGCGGTAGGCATAATTTTTGAACTGCTCCGGATCGGGGCGGAACGTGGTAAAGGTACCGTTGCGTTCTTCTGTGGAGCCTTCATCAGTGCTTTGGAGTTCGCCGTAAGCGAACCGGGCGGATTTGAATTTTCCGTCGCGGACAGATTTTACTTCAAAGTAAGTGGAAAGGGCGTTGACGGCTTTTGTACCCACGCCGTTCATACCGATGGAGCGTGCGAAAGCGCCTTCGGCATATTTTCCGCCGGTATTCATCACAGAAACGCAGGCGACCACGCTTTCAAGGGGGATGCCTCTGCCGTAGTCTCTGACGGCGACGGTACCGTCATCGGCGATGGAGATCTCAACTCTTTTTCCGGCGCCCATGATAAATTCGTCGATACTGTTGTCTATGACCTCTTTCAGGAGCACATAGATACCGTCATCGGGATGACTACCGTCCCCGAGTCTGCCGATATACATACCCGGGCGTTTCCGGATATGTTCAAGTCCCGAAAGGGTTTGAATTGAACTTGCGTCGTATTCACCAGCCATGTTGCTAAAAAAATCCTCAAAAATCACTCCCCGGAAGGGGCTGTTTCAAGTTGTCCTTTACATAAGGAGCGTATATATATCATCTTTATAATATAACATGACTATAAAAAAAATTCAAGTTCACCCCTGAGGAGCGTGAAGAGAGTTGAATCTTTTTTCTGTTTTTTTTCAAAAAAATCCTGTTTATACTCTTGACTTTTAATTTTTTTGTGATATATTAGGATATACACTTGAAACTGCGGAGAGATGGCTGAGTGGCCGAAAGCACAGGTTTGCTAAACCTGCGACGGGCAACTGTCCGAGGGTTCGAATCCCTCTCTCTCCGCCATTTTTTTTGCCAAAAAATGGCGGAACGAAGACGTAAGTCTTCTCTTCACGCTTTTGT
>JAGBWB010000096.1 GCA_017629975.1 Lentisphaeria bacterium | reverse complement strand
AGTAACGCTTTTCATTTTTGAGCTTCTCAAAAATAAAAAGCGGTCTGTAAAAGTTTTTTGTAAAAAAATTATTTTACCTACCCGTGAAGGGAACAGAGCCTTTGTTTTATAAGTTTTTATTTTTATCGACCAAGGAGACTCTATGAAAAAACTTTTGACATTGTTTCTTGTGGCGTTTGCCGCCCTTCTCCTTTCCGGTGCCCGGCACAGCTTTGAGCCCAAACAGGAACGCAAGATCGTCGTGGGCAGAGATATCGCCCTCATGATGGTGAAGAACGGCAAAGTCAACTTTGAGCTCGTTGCCGGACCCGGCAAGGTGAGCCGGTTTGCCGCCTCCGAAGCTGCCATGGTGCTGAGTAAAGTTTTTTCTGCAAAGATCACCGTCAAAGCCAAAGTTTCCGGCAAAATGCCTGCCATCATCATCGGTGATGCCGCCCTTGCCGCCAAACACGGCATCGATGTGAAGAAAATGGACCGTGACGGATTTGTTATCAAGACTATCCCCAACGCCATCCTCATCATCGGCAGAGATGACCCCAAAGCCAATCCCGTCAGCGCCGGAGCCAACAAAGGCTACGGCTACGGCGCCGAAAGGGGATCACTTTTCGGAACCTACGACTTCCTTGAACGCTTTATCGGAGCCCGCTTCTATTTCGCAGGGGAAATCGGTACTGTTGTCCCCAAAATGAAGGATTGGAGTCTGCCCACTCTCTACATTTCCGACCGTCCTGATTTCTATCAGCGCAAGATCAGCGCCGGCAGATGTTCCTATGAGGGACTCCCAAAAGATTTCGCCCTCATCAACCGCAACCGTCTCCGTCTGGAAACTGTTTCGATCCCCAACTGCCACGGTCTTGCCCTGCTGCAGTTCATTGAGCGTTTCGCCAAAACCAATCCCGAATATTTCGCCCTGCAAGCCAACGGACTGCGTCACTTTGACACTCAGGCGGCACGTCCCAGCAGCCGCAGAGGCCATATCTGCTTTTCAAGCGATATCAAAAAGGTCATCGCGGATGACGCCGAAGCCTTCCTGCGGGGCAAAGATTCCAAAAGCCGTGGACTGACCAAATGGGCATGGTCCCGTTTCCCCAAGGGGATGCCTTACTTCAACATCATGCCCAACGACTGCTGCTATCCCTGTCAGTGCGCCAAGTGCAAACCCCACTTCTCTAAAGGCGCCAAGGCGGGCAGTGATTACATCTGGCGTTTCTTTGCCGACCTGGGCAATGAGATGCTCAAGCGCAAGGTTCCCGGTGATCTCACCACCATGGCATACGCCAACTACCGTCAGATCCCTCCCTTTGCCATTCCTGAAAACATTCTTGTGATGCTGGCGCTCCGGGGCCCCTGGAACGTGAACACCCCCCTCCACGCAAAAGACCTTCAGCTGCTTAAAAAATGGACAGAGAAACTCAACGGCAAGACCTGGCTGTGGACCTATCCCAGCAAGCTCCGCATGGAGCCGGGACTGCCCAACACCGCCCCCATGGTCATCGGCAAGTTCTACAAGGATGCCGCTCCCTACATCTTCGGCGCCTACATGGAGGCCGAAACCGATATTTACATGCTCAGCGCCATCAACTACTATGTGTTCAGCCGTGTGGCGTGGAACACCACCACCGACGTCAAGGCGCTTATGGAGGAGTTCCAGACCCTCATGTTCGGCAAAGCCGCCGCACCCATGACAGAGTTCTACGCCATGCTTGAGAAGAACTGGCTCTCTTATGTGGCCCGTTCCGTGGAAACCCCCGAAGGTCCTGTGACTGTTCTCCCCACCATCACCGAACTCTGGACTAAGATCTGGGGCGATAAAGAGCTTGCCAAAGCAGAAAAACTTTTCGCTCAGGCTGAAAAGCTGACTCAGAATGAGAAGGAATCCCTTGCCAGAGTCCGCTTCATCAAGACCCATATTTACGGCAATCTCCTCAAGGCCCGCAACGCATGGCTCAAAAGCGTCAGTGCCAAAGAACACTGGAAAGCGGTCATGCCCGAAAATAAATGGAGCGCGCCCTGTTATCTGGTCCCCATGAAAGGCAATGCCGAGGTCAAGAGCTGTGTCCAGCTGAAACGGGACAAGGATTTCTACTATGTGAAGTTCAACTGCGAAGAACCCCACACCCAGGCTATGATCCAGCCCAAACGTCAGAACGGCGACAGAAGACTCTGGGAAGATACCAGCGTTGAGATCCAGTTCGATCCCGCCGGGGATAAAAAGGAACGGTTCCAGCTGGTCCTCACCCCCGCAGGTGTTTACTCCGGATTCTATCACAAGGCGGGAACCAAAAAGAGCATGGTCTGGAATGTGAAACCCAAAGTCACCGCCTCTGTTCAGAAGGGCAAGGGCTTCACCATTGAAGCTGCCATTCCTGTCAAGAGCATGACCGCCGCCGTTCCCGGCAAATTCAAAGCCAATTTCGCCCGTTACCGTGTCCTTACCGGTGTCAAGGCTCTGCCCTGCTACCACTGGAGCTTTTTTGCCAAATCTTTCGGCGATCTTGACAACTTCGGAACCATCATCTTTGATGAACCCAAAGAGGAAAATCTCCTTTCCGACGGCAATATGACCGGTAAAATCAACGGCCGCCGGATGGGCGCATGGTTTTCTGCCAAGCCCCTGAGCAGGGACACTGGCGACTTTGTCACCGATGGTGCTTCTCTGGCTCTGAAAGAGGGACAGCTTGTGGCTCAGAACCTCAAACTCAAAACCAATACCAAATATAAATTGACCTTCTGGCTGAAGGTCGGCAAAAACTCCGGGTTCAACGTCCGCTTTGATGAGAACAACGGCTACGTGACCATGCTGCCCCGCAGAAAGCTCCAGGGGCCTTTGAAGTGGATGCGTCAGGAGTATATCGTTTCCACCCACGGCAAGGCGCTGGGCAAGAACACCTACATCAGGTTCCAGCTCCACGGCGGAAAAGATTCGGAGTGCCGGATCAACGCCGCCTCTCTGGTGGAAGTCAAGTAACTTTTTTCCCTGTCTGCCCTCCTTCACTGCGGGGAGGGTTTTTCAATTGTTTTATGAGGTCAAATTATATGAAAGTCTATAAAGTCGGTCTTATCGGCTACGGATTCATCGGCAAAGTCCACACCTACGGACATCAGAATATCCCCCTTTTCTACGACCAGCAGGAGTTCAAAAGCGAGATCGTCATGGTCTGCACCTCCAAGGCTGAAAGCGCCGCCAAAGCCGCCGCTGCTCTGGGGTGTACCGGCGTCACTGATTTCAGAGAGATCACAGAAAATCCTGATATCGACATCGTGGATATCTGTTCCCCCAACGATGCCCACCTTGAGGCGCTGAAGTCCGCCATGAAAAACAACAAGCACATCTACTGCGACAAGCCTCTTGTTGCCACCGCCGCTGAAGCCGCAGAGATAGAAGCACTTCTGCCTGAGTACAAAGGCATCGCCCAGATGACCTTGCAGAACCGTTTCTTCCCCGCCACACTGCGGGCGAAACAGCTGATTGAAGAGGGCGCCATCGGCGAGATCCTTGAATTTGAGGGCGCCTATCTCCACAGCGGCAGCTCCGACCCCAAGGCTCCTTTGAAGTGGAAACTTGAAGCAGGTACTGTGGCGGATCTTGGAAGTCACATTCTGGATCTCATGAACAGCCTTCTTGGGGATTTTACCTCTGTCTGCGCCACTACCCATATTGCCTATCCTGAGCGCCCCTCTGCCTCAGATCCTGCAAAGATGGTGCCTGTGACCGCCGAAGACAATATGAACTGCATCGTGAAACTTGCCAACGGCGCTTCCGGGATCATCCGCGCTTCCAAGATCGCCACAGGGGCAGAAGATGAAATGGGATTCACCATCCACGGCTCCAAAGGGAGCTTGAAGTGGGAACCCATGAATCTGGATAAACTTTTCTTCTATGACCGCACCGCCAAAGGTTCCCCCATCGGGGGCGTCCGCGGCTGGACCGCCATTGACTGCGGACAGCGCTATGACAAACCCGCCGGTTTCCCCACCCCCAAAGCCGCCATCGGCTGGCTCAGAGGACACATGCACTGCCTTTACAACTTCCTTGATTGTGTTCACAAAGGCATCAAGGCTGAGCCGGGACTTGAACAGGGGATCAAGATCCAGCGTTATCTTGAAGTGGTGAAAAAATCTGCCGCCTCAGGCGAGTGGATGAACTTCTGAAAAATTGACCTGCCATGAGTTCCTGGAAGAAAAGTCTTGCCCTCATCTGGGTTTCCCAGCTCCTTGCCATGGGGGGATACTCCATGGCGATGCCCTTCATCCCCCTCTTTATCAAGAGCCGTCTGGGGATCGCTGATGAAGGCCTTTGCGGCGTGGGGGTGGCACTTTTCACCTTTCTCGGCATGGGGACTCTTGCTTGTGCCGCTCCGGTGTGGGGAAAACTTTCTGACCGTTTCGGCAGAAAACTGATGCTGCTCCGGGCGGCATTCATTTCGGCGCTCCTCTTCCCTTTGATGATGTTCGCCGGATCCCTCTGGATCCTGATACTCATCCGTGTCGCTGCAAGTTTCTTTTCGGGAACGGTCAACGCCGCTCAGACCCTTGTGGCAAGTGTCACCCCCGAAGAAAAACAGGGCTTTGCTCTGGGAGCGATCAGTACCGCTGTTTCCACAGGGTACATGACAGGCTTTTTCCTCGGGGGGATGGTGGTGGATAAATACGGATTTGATGCAGGATTCATCATCTGCGGCATCTGTTTCTTCCTCTCAGGAGTGCTGGTGCTGCCTGTGAAAGAAAATTTCGTTCCGGCGATAAAGGCGCCTGCCGGGGAGAAAAAGCGTTTCTGGGAACTTATGGCAGGATACGGGACTCTGCTGCGCTGTCTGATATGGATGATCCTTATCACCAACTTTATGCGGAGCTTTGACAATCCCTATCTGGCACTGCTGGTGGCTCAGGCAAGCGACCCCGGGAACGCCGCCGCCAATACCGGTTTCATCAGCGCCGCCGCCGCTCTCGGCGGTGTGATCTCAGGTGTGACCATCGGGTATCTGGCTGACAGGTTCCCGGCAAAACGGCTCCTTCCCCCTCTGCTGGTGACGGCAGGAGTTTTGCTCTTGTGTCAATCCTTTTGCACCAATATCATACTTTTCATGGTGCTGCGTTTTCTCGGATTCATGGCGGCGGGAGGGATTGACCCCGTTCTTCAGCGCCTTATAAGTTCTTATGCCGGACAATCCCGGCGGGGGCAGGTCTTCGGCGTTATGCAGGGCTTCAGTGTGGGCGGCGTCATGTTCAGCGCCCTTGTTTCGGGGGGCGTTGTCTATCTGGCGGGTGTCAAAGGTGTCTTTGTGACAGCAGGGGGCCTTTACATTCTCTGCGCTCTGCCGGCTTTCAGACTTCTGTCCCGTGTGGAAAAGGAGAAGTCCGGGGAAACGGAGAGCGCCGCTCCGGTAAGTTAAGTAAAAAAATAACTAATTCTCTTTTTCGGCTCTTGTAAAACACTTTTTCAAGTGTTATATTATAGAACAGCAATGTCTTGTAAGTCAATATCAGGCTTTACAAAATACAAATCCAAAAGGAGTTTTTCGCATGAAGATCTACAATTTTGCGGCGGGTCCGGCTATGCTGCCGGAAGCAGTGATGAAAAAAGCTCAGGCTGAATTTTGCGCGTTTCAGGACAGCGGCAGCGGCATCATGGAGCTTTCCCACCGCGGTAAATACTTCAAACCCGTTATTGACGCAGCCGAAGCCAACGTCCGTCAGCTGCTGAACCTTTCTGATGACTACGCTGTTCTTTTCATCCAGGGCGGCGCCAGCATGCAGTTTGCCATGATCCCCATGAACCTGCTCAACGGCGGCACTGCCGACTTTGTTGATACCGGTGTCTGGAGCTCCAAGGCCATCAAAGAAGCCAAGATGTTCGGTACTGCCAATGTGGTCGCCAGCTCCAAAGAGACCAAATACGATCACATCCCCTGCGCTTCCACCTGGAACCAGACTCCCGGCGCTGCTTATCTGCACATCACCAGCAACAACACCATCGCCGGAACCCAGTACAAGGATATGCCCACTGCTCCCGCAGGTGTGCCCCTCATCGCTGATATGTCCAGCGATATCATGTCCCGTCAGTTTGACGTCAGCAAATTCGGCATGATCTACGCCGGCGCCCAGAAGAACCTGGGCCCCAGCGGTATGGCTCTTGTTGTCATGCGCAAGGATCTTGCCGCCCGCACCGATGACTCCAAGGTGCCCACCATGCTGCGTTACTCCACCTACATTGAAGAAGGCTCCATGTTCAACACTCCTCCCACCTTCGGCATCTACATGTTCAAGCTGGTCTCCGACTGGCTCATTGAACAGGGCGGCATCGCCGGAATCGAGGAGATCAACAACGCCAAGGCTGCCAAACTCTATGACTTCATTGACAGCAGCAGCTTCTACTCCTGCCCCGCTGCCAAAGAAGACCGTTCCCGCATGAACGTGGTCTTCCGCACCCCCTCCGACGAGCTGGATGCCAAGTTTGTCGCCGACGCCAAGGCTGTGGGCCTCACCGAACTCAAGGGCCACCGTCTGGTGGGCGGATGCCGTGCCAGCATCTACAACGCCATGCCCATTGAGGGTATCGACGCTCTTATCGACTTCATGAAGAAATTTGAAGTTGCCAATCGCTGAAAACATTAAAAATTGATCTTCAGGCACCGGGGAAGGAGTCAAATCCTTTGCCGGTGCCCTGTGTGTGCTTATGAGTCTTATTCTTGGAATTGAAAGCAGCTGCGACGAAACCGCCGCATCTGTGGTTGAAGACGGGTTCCGGGTCCTTTCAAGCGAAGTTGCCTCCCAAATCGCCAAACACGCCGTCCACGGCGGCGTGGTGCCTGAACTTGCCGCAAGGGAGCATCTGAAAGCCCTGACACCTGTGGTCTCCGGTGCTTTGAAACAGGCCAATGTCACTTTGAAAGATATTTCCGCCATTGCTGTGACCCAGGGACCCGGATTGATCCCCGCTCTGCTGGTGGGACTCAACTACGCCAAAGGACTCAGCCAGATCAATCAGCTCCCCCTGGTGGGAGTCAACCATTTTCTCGCCCATATTTACGGCGCCTTTCTGGATTCATCGCCCGATGTTTTTGCCGATGAATCCCTTTATCCCATTCTGGCGCTGGTGGTTTCAGGCGGTCATACTTCCCTCATGCTCATTGACAAAGAGGGCAAGGCGCAGCAGCTGGGATGCACCATTGACGATGCCGCCGGTGAAGCCCTTGACAAAGGGGCAAAACTCCTCGGTCTGGGATATCCCGGGGGACCTGTCATTCAGAAAGTCGCTCAGGGCGGAGATCCTGAAAGGTTCCATTTCCCCCGTCCTCTGACCGGAGGTGCCGGAAAACCTGTTTCCCCTGAGAACCGCTACAACTTCAGCTTCAGCGGCATCAAAACGGCGCTCCTTTACCATACCCAGAAGTACCCCGAACTTTCCGGACAGCTTCTTGCCGACACTGTTGCAAGCTATCAGGCGGCAGTGGTGGATGTCCTTGTCCGCAAGGCGGCAGATGCCCGCCGCACCTACGGCGCAAAGACCGTGGTGGTGGCTGGCGGCGTCGCCTGCAACGCGGAACTCCGCGCCCGTATGGCTCAAAGCGTGGGAAACGCCGCCAAACTGATGCTGGCGCCCCCAAAATATTGCACCGACAATGCCGCCATGGTCGCCGGAGCCGGATTCCACGGATTCCGCCGGGGACGCTTTATTGATCTCAATGCTGACTCATTTGCCCGGCTTCCCCGGATCACAGAGGTGGACTTCGTCGGATGAAACTGATCCTATTCGGCTCTCTTGCAGGCACCAATCCCCGTCCGGGACGCAACCATACGGCGCTGGCTCTGGAAAAAGACGGCGTTCTTCACTGGTTTGATGCCGGTGAAAACTGCTCCCGCACCATGTATTTCATGGGGTATAAAGCAGAACAGATCAAGCGCATCTTTATTTCCCACTTCCACATTGACCACTGCGGCGGTCTTATGGGATTGCTGGGGACGCTCCGGCGGAAGAAAGAAAACTGTCAGACCATGCAGATCTTCACTCCGGAACCGGGGATATTCCCCCTCTTTTACCAGCTCCTTGACCGTACCTCCTCCCTCTGGGGCGGAACGGTGATGGAGGAACACTCTCTTCAGGAGGAGTCTGAGGCCGTCATGGATGGCGTCAGAGTCACCTGGCGGCCCAATACGCATCTGGCGGCGGGGGAAAACGGCAAGAGCCGTTCATGGTCATTCAAGATAGAAGCAGAGGGGAAAACCATCGTTTACTCCGGGGATGTGAAATCTCCCGATGAACTGGGTGACTGGCTCCATGCCCCTGATGTGCTCCTTATGGAAACAGGCCACCACAGCGCCCCCGAACTCTGCCGGAAATTCAAACACGAGAAACGCAAGATCGGGAAACTGGTCTTCATGCACCACGGATTTGAGATCCTTGATCACTACGAAGAAACATGGCTCCGCGCCCGGGATATCTGGGATGGGGAACTTTATTTTGCTGAAGACGGACAGATCTTTGAACTTTGAGGAACAACTGCAATGAAAATACATATTTGGGGATGCCTTTCAGGTACTGAACCCATGCCGGGCAAGCACCACACCTCATGGGCCTTGGAGAAAGATGGCTTTTTCTGGTGGTTCGATGCCGGAGAAAACTGCGCCCGCATGGCACATCTTCAGGGATATGATGTCCGCAAGATCAAAAAACTTTTTATTTCACACTCTCACGGAGATCATACAGGCGGGCTTTACAACCTCTTTCTGACTATGAGGAAACTCAACTCTCTCAACGGCATGCACGGCAACCCCGTTCTGCCTTTACCCATTGAGTTTGAGTGCATTGTCCCTGACCCCGAACTTGTGGATTTGATCAAAAAACAGCTTTTCTTCCTCAGTGATGAAGAGGATTCCACGCTGAAGATCAAAACCCGCCGGACCTCCCCCGGAATCCTCACCGATGCCGACGGCGTTTCGGTCGAGGCTGTCAGAAACAATCACATCCAGCCCAAAGCCGACGGCAGAGGGTGTTCATACTCTTTCCGCATCAAAGCTGAGGGCAGGACCATCATCGGTTCCGGCGATGTCCGTTCCACCGATGATTTGGCGCCTTTCCTTGAAGAGGGATGCGATCTGCTTCTCATGGAAACCGGGCATCACAGTGCGCCGAAACTCTGTCTGGAGTGGAAAGAGAGAAATTACAGGATCGGCAGGATCCTTTTCATCCACCACGGCCGGGAGATGCTCAAAGATCAGTCCGAGGTGGCTGAGCGCTGCGCCGCTGCCTGGGGCGGGCCTGTCATGATCGCCTACGACGGAATGGAAGTGGAGCTTTAATAACAAGATGTACCGGGAAAGCAACATTACCCCCTGGTTCGGGATACTGCTCATCGCCGGAGCTTTTATGCTCATCTACGGCGCATGGGTGGTTTTTCCCCGTGAGCTTTTCCGGCAGGAGTGCATTTATGCGGTTCAGTCCCTGGAATTCACCCCGAAAAATCCCATGGTGACCGTACAGGGAATGCCGGTGCGGAACGCTTACCCCATTTATCCGGCTCTCTGTTCACTTCTTTACCGGGGACTGGGGGTCTCCATGGAAACCGCACTCCGGCTGGTGACGGTCTTTTTTATCGCTGCCGGTTCCGTACTGGTCTATTTTTCCGCCGCCTCGGGCAATGGAAGACGCGCCGGACTGGTGGGCGCTGCCATGTACTGCTCCTCGCTCCTCATGCTGGAAAAGGGCGTTTCCGGCTCCCCGCAGACCATGAGCGCTTTCTGGCTCCTTGCCGCGCAGATGACCCTTTTTTACTTCGGACTGCGCCGGAGCCAGTGGAATCTGGCATGGCCCCTTTGTGCCCTGCTCCTCATGGCAGGATTTTTCTCAGGGGGCTTTATGGTCATAACGCTCTTTTTTGTTCCTTTGTTCTTTCTCCGCAGACTTGTCGCCGGACGCGCCAAGTACCGGAACTGGGGCTTTTTCGTCGCTCTTTTTGTGGTGCTGCTGGGATGTCTGGGGAAATTTGCCATTCAGTGGAACATTGAACGCACCACCGCAGGAACTCTCTTTTTCAGAGGATTCACCCATCCTGATTACTGGAGCGAATTTCTGCTCTACTGGCTCAGGCTGCCTCTGCGTCTTTTCCCCTGGTGCTTTATTGCGTGGATCCCTTTCTGCGCGGCGCTGCAGCGTATTGACAACAAGCCCCTTTTCAGCAAATATCTCCGGGTGCTCATATTTGTCACTGTTGTGATCCTCTGGCTTATTCCTCAGGGGGACGGGAGAGAACTTTTTTATCTGCCGGGAGCGCTTTCGATCCTCTGCGGCGTTTATTATGAACTCGGAATGCGGCGTTTCGGTGAAAGACTGAGAAAACTTGCCCCCGCAGCAGAATATGCCGCTCTGTTGGTCATTGTGATGATCGCCATGGGGGTGTGGGGCGAAGAAAAACTTCTTGCCCGGTGTTTCAGTCTGGGACTTTCTCTCAATTTCAGAACCGCCTCTGATCTGCTGCCCATCGCTGTTACAGCCATGGCGGGAGTCTTAGTCATCGGAGTGCTTTTGCGGAGTCTGAGACCAAAAATCCCCGTCTGGATCGTTTTGTTGTCAGTGTCTCTTATGGGGAGCATCTTTTACAGTTCCATCATGCTCCGCTATCAGGCGCAGGACAAAGCCAAGGGCCGTTTCGGAAACGCCATTAAAGAGGTCCTGCAGAAAGATGCCGGAAGAAACAGTGCCGATATCGTTCTTTACAAGACCGGTTCGGAGTCCCTTTACGGCGAACTTTTCTATTCCGGTGCCAAAGTCATACAGCTGCCCTCTGCCGAGCAGCTCCCCGATACTCAGGCCCATGTGGTCTACCTCATCAGCAGAAGTTTCCCCCAGAACCCAAAATGGAGCTGGACAAATCTGATGCCCGAAAACTTTTCCGTCAACGGATGCAGATACATGCTCTGGCGCGGCAAGCGGAATTTTCAGGAAAAGTTCAAAGATAAATGATTCTTTCTTGCAATATTCCCTGAAAGATGTTATATTACTCCTGTGCAGAAATTTTTAGCAGATCTTTATAAACAGGGGGAGCTTATTGTGAATGATTCTGAAGAATTGTGGCGGAATCTTTTCGGTATCAGTGAGAATATGAGGTTGATCTATTCCGACTCGCGGAAATTTTCCATGTTTTATCAGGTGACGGTGAGCCAGCTCAAGATGGTGCGTACCGTCTATGAACTGACCTGTGCCGCAGGGACCGGTGTGGCATTGAAAAGTGTGGCTCAGAAACTGGGAACCACTGCCGCCGCCGCTTCTGAAATGGTGGATGTGCTGGTGCGGAAGAAAATTCTTGAGCGTAAACAGGATTCCGAAGACCGCCGTCAGGTCAGGATCCAGCTGGTCTCTGAACTCTTTGAGCACTTCAAACGCATTGAAGAGAATTTTACCGATATCACCGCTGAATTTACCGCGACTCTTTCACCTGAAGAACAGGCGATGTTCAAAAGCTGCTCTGAAAAATTCAACGCTTTTGTCAGCAGCCGCGCCACAGAGCTTGGGAAGTGACAAATCATGATTATCAACGTTCCTGTTATTGCCCATGTGGATGTGCTGATGACCGGCGGTTCCGTCGCCTCAGTCCGTGCCGCCGTTGCGCTTGCCCAAGAGAAAATCTCTGTGTTTGCCGCCATTCCCCGCAACTACTGCGGCGAAGGCCCCGGAAGTACTCTTGATTTCCATGCCGCTATGCCCGATTTGGAGCTCTTCCCCAAGTTTCCCAAAGAACTGCCCACCCCTATGTATCTCAAACGGCAGCTGGAACGGAAACTGGTGGAGTCCGGGATCCCTTTCTTTTACCGTTGTTTCCCTGTGAGACGCATTGAAGATGAAAAGGGCAATTTTGCCGGAATGCTTCTTGCCTGCCGCTCCGGACTTGTGGCAGTGCGCTCCAAAGTTCTTCTGGATGGTTCTCTGCGCCGCTGGAGCAGTACCGTTGCAGGCGCTCCTCAAAGGGAGTTTGTTCCCGGTGATTACACTGTGGAACGGATCCTTGTGGGGGCGCCGCCCCCGCCGGAAAGCAATCTGGAAACGATCCAGCTCAAGCCGGGATTTTCTTTCGGCGGCGAAAACTATCCTCTCTACCGGGTATCGGCGCCTTTCTGGTTCCGTGACGGCAGCTGGCAGGAAATGTGCCGCATTGAAGCGGAAATGCGCCAGCTCGCCTGGGCGCCCGGTCAGGTCTTTTCTCCTGACAGCTGCACCTTTTCTCTTCCGTCGACCCTGATTTCAGGATTCACCCCCTCTGAAAGGTATCCTTTTGTCACAGATGCTCAGGGCGCTTTGGAAATGCTTTCCCTCTGCTGTCCCGGTGATGATGTATCCATCCCCGGGGAAAAAGGGGATTATGATTTTGCAGCGGTCCGTTTTGACAACGCTCCCCGCTACAAAGATTGCAAAAAGATCCCCTTCCGCCTCAGCTCCATCCCCTCCGGCAGCCGGACCCACGTCATCGTGGCGGGGGGCGGCACCGGCGGTGCTCCTGCCGCTCTGGGCGCCGCCCGCAGCGCCGCAAAAGTCCTCTGCCTTGAAAGCGCCTGCCATCTGGGGGGATTGACCACTCAGGGACGCATCGGCTGCTACTGGTTCGGCAACCGCCGGGGATACAGCTGCGAACTTGACAGAAATGTGGCTGAAATGGGGGAAAACAATACCCTTTATCCCCCTGAGGGCAGAAAGTGGAACATTGAGTGGAAACAGCACCACTATCTCCGCGCCGCTCTGCGGGGAGGGGTGGAGGTGCTTTTCAACACCATCGCCGTGGGCGCTTTGCGCCGGGGTGATCTCGTCTGCGGCATCATCAGTGCCTCCCCCGACGGATGCCGTCTGCGTGAGGGTTCTGCCGTTATTGATGCCACAGGCAACGCCGATGTGGCCGCCGCCGCCGGAGCGGTGTGTGAATTTGCAGACGCCATTGAGCCTGCCTGGCAGGGCTCAGGCGTCAGCCGCGCCAATCCCGGGGTGGGATATGCCAACTGCGACTACTGTTTTGTTGCAGACTCCGATACCTTTGACGCCACTTCTGCATGGGTGAGAGGCAGGGAAAAGTATCAGAACGAATTTGATATCGCCTCAGTCCTGGGGACCCGGGAGCGCCGCCGTATCAAAGGGGATCTTCAGCTCAAGCCTGAGGATTTTCTTCTGGGACGCACCTATCACGACACCATCGTTGATGCCATCAGCAACTTTGATACCCACGGATTTACTGTTCACGGTCTCTTTCTGCTCAAACCAACCTCTGAAGAGCCGCTGACCGCCAAGGTCCCCTACCGGGCACTGCTCCCCGCAGGACTTGACGGACTGCTGGTCACAGGTCTCGGCATCAGTGCCCACAGAGACGCCATGCCCGTGGTTCGTATGCAGGCGGATGTGCAGAATCAGGGATTTGCCGCCGGACTTGCCGCCGGAATGACCGCCATCCGCAATCTGACTGTGCGCCATGTGAATATCCAGGAACTCAAAAGAATGCTCTGTTCCATGGGGAATCTGCCTGAAAGCGTCCTTTATGAACAGGATGGTTATGATCCGGAAAAAGAAGTCCCGGAATTTGCTGAGTTTGCGGCAGCGTTCCGCGACCCGGAGGCGTCGCTTCCCCGTCTGAAAAAACAGCTGGCGGAAACGGGAGACTCCCAAATCGCCGCCCTTATGGCTTTTTTGAAGGACTCAAGCGGCAAGGAGGTGTTGCGCGATGCTATTGGAAGCGCTTCATGGGACAAAGGATGGGAGTACAGAGGCATGGGGCAGTTCGGCCCTGCCGCATCTCCCCTTGATGCCCGGATCATTGCACTTTCAAAGATTGCTTCTGAAGATGATGGGAAAGTGCTTCTGAAACTTCTTGAAACTCTCAGTGTGGAAGAGGCCTTTTCACATTTCCGCGCCGCTTCGCTGCTGCTTCAGAAAGCGCCTTGCAAAGAGGCGGTGCCTTACCTTGAGAAACTGCTCTCCACAGTGGAACTCTCCGGCTCTGTTGAAGGATCATTCAAAGAGATCATTGAAGAAAACAGTGCCGATCCCTGCGACAATCTTCAGAGGACCAGGCAGCTGAAAGAGATTTACCTGCTTAAAGCACTTGTTGCCTGTGACTCTGAAAATCTTCTTGCCAAAGAACGTCTTGAACGTTATGCCAAAGCCCCTGCATGGCTTTATGCGGCATACTGCGGAACCGGACGAGCCTGATTTTACAGGGAGATGGAGCGGACTTCTTCCGGAGTTACTCCGAAAAGTCCGGCGCACCGGGCATCCAGCTCCGCTCCGGCGGCGGGATCCCGGGCGCACTCTGCCGCAAAGCGGTCAAACTCCGGCGTCCGCCGCAGGGGGAGTTCGCTGAGAAGATCTATGTCTATCTGGGCAAAGTTCCGGTTGCGCTCCCCTGACAGGTAGCGGTAGAGAAAGCTGAATAATCTACTGTTCAGCAGCGCCGCCAGAGTGTCAATCGGGAAGTCCGAAAGAGCAGTTCCCACATGGCAGTTGTTGAGAGCATAAAGTTTTTCCCTTGAAACAGCGGCAATCAGCCGGGAACCCGTCTGCCTGAGAAATATTTTTTCCCCGGTGAACCGTTTGTGGTCAAGTCCGCTTTTGATTTTTTCTGCCGATGCGTTGATGTATGCTCCGCCCCAGAGTATTTCAAAAGGGCGGATCTCTCTGCCGTAAATGATTCCGGGAACACAGTTTTCTTCAGGCTCCGTTGAGATAATAGAGTTTTTCCCCTTTTTGCTGATGATGCCGGAGGCAAAGCGGAAATGCTCTTTGAGACGGGGACCGGGAGCAAGGAGTTTTTTCACGATCCTTTCTTCAATATCCGAAAACGCCAGTTGAAAACGGCAGCGGCTCTCAGAGGTGAAACGGCGCTGGTCGGTGATACGGAACAGGACCTCTTCTTTTTCAATCAGCTTCCGGTTGATGCAAGCGTACCTGAGCGCCGGGCGGGGCGGGGGAGTCCCCACTGATCCGTGGAGAATGACTGCGTTCCCCGGTGCCGCATCAAACTCAGGTTTTTCAAGGAGGCAGAGGGTTTGCAAAAAGCATTTTTCCGTCAGGTAGCGGCGCAGACGGGAAAAATATCTGCCGCACAGGAGCGAGTCGGGAACGATGAGTGAAAACTCCTTTGCCATGCGGGTGCTTTGCTCCATAAAGAGAGCAAAGAGATTCATCTTGTACTCAAAGCTGTTGGTGAAAAGCTCTTTCAGCTTTTTCTGCTCTCCAACTGTAAAGGCGGCGCTGTTTTTGACCCCTCCGCAGCGGTAGGGGGGATTGCCGATGATGATATCAAACTGTTTTTCCCGGGGGAGACGAGTTGCAAGAGTGTCGGCGCAGATAAAGTTTTCAGGAGGAATATCAGGCAGATTCCTCCGCGCAAGGTCAAGAGCTGTCGGATCGATATCTATCCCAGTCAGATGCCGGCAGCACTCTTTATAAGAAGCGGGGGCATGTTTTTTCACATAACGCAGAACCCCCGCCAGAAAGGCGCCGCCGCCGCAGGAAAAATCACAGATTTTCAGAGGTAAAGTGCGGTTTTCAAGCACTTCAGAAACCATGAAGTCCACAATATGCTCCGGCGTGTAAAAGGCGCCGGTATTCTTTCTTGCCTCCTGATCCAGCTGGGGAGGCAGCTCATAAGGTGGACGTTTCATCTGCTTTTTTCAGTGGGCCCTGAGAAGTTCTGTGAGTTCAGAAATATCTCCTGCTCCGAGAATAAGGATGACTTTTCCGCTCTCAAGGTTGTTGAGTTCTGCGGCAATATCGCGCCATGGGGAATCTGTATACCCCCCCCTTGCAAGGTGGCGGGCAAGGGAGGCGCCGTCAACGGAACCGCTTTCGCACCATGCGGCGAAAACCGGGGTGACCATCACTTGATCCGCCAGATCAAGGGCGCTGCAAAAGCCTGTGAAAAAGCGTTCAAGCCGGGCGTAACGGTGGGGCTGAAAGACCACAAACAGCTCTTTCCCGGGGTAAAGCTGACGGACAAGCTCAATGGAGCTGCGGACTTCAGAGGGGTGGTGGGCGTAATCTTCAAGAAAGATTTTCCCTGCCTCTTCTTTCAAGAGCTGCATCCGGCGCTCAATGCCGGAAAATCCTTTGACTGCTTCAACAGCATCGCTGCGGGGAACTCCGAGAACTGCGGCAGCTTCAACGGCAAGAGCGGCATTTTTTGCCATAAACCCGTGGAATCCTGCAAAGTCCTCCGGCTGAGGAGCAGGGATCACATGGGGGTGTTCAGCGTAAAAACTTCTGAGTTCCGGAGTGTCCGCAATGAGCAGATGAGCAGAATTTCTGCCGAAGATCCTGAAATTTTCTTTCAGAGCCTCAGCTCCTCCCACGCTCCATTCATGATCTTCGTCAATGTTGGGAACAATACCCAGAAAAGGGGCAACACAGGTATGGGTGCCGTCTGATTCATCCACTTCGGTCACAAAGATATCGCCCCTGCCCAGAAGGGCGGATTCCCCCTTGATGCGGGCGGCGCCGATAAGGGCGCCCGGCTCCATGGCGCAGGACTCAAGAATGGTGCAGAGCATGGCGGTGATGGAGCTTTTGCCGTGAGAACCTGAGACGGCGGCAACACGCTTGAAGCGCTTTGCAAAGACGCCCAGAAACTCTCCCCGCCTGAGCTGAGGGATCCCAAGCTCTGCGGCGCGCCGGCGCTCAGGGTTTTCCTCAGTGACTGCTGAGGAATAGACCACAAGCTCTGTGTCAGAAGAAAGCTGCTCTTTGCTGTGTCCGTAAAAGACTTCAGCCCCCAGAGCTTTCAGGTGCTCCGATTTGGCTGAAAGAGCGCTGTCAGAGCCTGAAACAGTGATCCCGGACTCCAGCGCCAGCTGTGCAAGGGGAGCCATTCCGGCGCCCCCTATGCCGATAAAGTGGATTTTTTTCATTTGGTAAACTGTGTGTCGTGAAGATGACGATAGACGCCGTTGAGTTCCAGCAGCTGCTCATGAGTACCTGATTCAACGATGCTTCCTTTTCTGAAGACCAGGATCAGATCCGCATGGCGGATGGTGGCAAGACGGTGGGCAATGGCGAAAACGGTACGGTTTTCCATGGCCTTGTTCAAGGCATTCTGAACCATCCGCTCAGTGACGGTATCCAGAGCGCTTGTGGCTTCGTCAAGAATCAGAATGGGGGGATTTTTCAAAATGGCGCGGGCGATGATCAGACGCTGTTTTTCACCGCCTGAAAGACGGCATCCGTTTTCGCCGCACTCTGAATCGTATCCTTCGGCATGGTTGCCGTTGGTGATAAATTCATGTGCATTGGCAAGTTTTGCCGCATTTTCGATCTCTTCTCTTGTGGCATCCGGAGTGCCGTAGGCGATGTTTTCAGCGATGGTTCCGTTGAAAATAACAGGAATCTGACCCACAACGCCGATCATCCGGCGCAGGGAGTCTATTTTCAGCTCTCTGACATCGGTTCCGTCGATCTTCACAGAACCCGAGGTAACATCGTAAAAGCGGGCGATGAGATTGGCGATTGTGCTCTTGCCGGAACCGGTTTCACCCACTACGGCAACAGTCTTGCCTTTGGGGATCTCAAAGCTGATATTTTTCAGGACCTGCTGACCGGGAGCATAGGAAAAGGAGACATTCTCAACAGCAATGCTTTTGTCGAAACTCTTTTTTTCCAGAGCGTTCTCTTTTTCAGGAAGCCTCATATCCTGATCCATCAGCTCAAAGAATCTGTCCGCACCCGCCATGGATTTCTGGAGCGTGGTGAAAACATTTGCCAGCGCCTTCATAGGACGGTACGCCATGAAAACAGGAGCCAGAAGAGCTGTCAGTTCAGCCAGAGTGATCCCGCGGCTGTAACAGTAGATCATGAAAACAAGAGACATGGTGACGGTGATCAGCTCCATGGCGGGGGAAACCAGTATCTGCAGGCGTATGCCCCGCACCACCTGTTTGACGTAACGCTTGTTCACCTCTTCAAAGCGCTTCATTTCCATCTCTTCAGTATGGCAGGCTTTGACAGCAGTGATACCGCTGAAGACTTCGTGCATCCTTGAAAAGACGATGGCGATGGTGGCATAGCTTTTCTTGTAGATCTTGCGGATCTTTCTGCCCAGGATCATGACCGGAATAAGCAGACACGGAGTACCTGCGGTAACGATCAATATAAGTGCATAGTTCTCATACTGGCGGCATGAAATAATAATAGCGCAGAGACATCCCAGTATCTGCAAGGGGGCATTGGTCAGATCTTCAATACTGTGTGAAACAGAATATTCAAGAACAGAGGTATCATTGGTGCAGCGGCTGATAAGGGTTCCTGTATCGGTGCCTGAGAAGAACTTCAGGGACTGTCCTGAGACATGTCTGAAAATATCTGCGCGCAAATCCGCCACGGCTTTTGTTCCCACATAGCGGGTGCAGTAGCCGTTGATGTAGTGCGCCGCATTTTTGACCAGCCACGCCAGCGCAAAAAAGAATCCGTAGAGAGCCACGAGCTGCCACGCCATGCATCCTCTTGAGTCCACGATGTCAAAGGAGCACTCAACGGGCCATGTTATGGTGACCTGTCTGCCTTTGATCTCTGCGGGAAGGTGAAACTCTCTGATGGCGGATTTCGCCTGAGAGAGCATTTTCTGTAATTTCGGGTCTTCAAGTCCCTTTTCAGGGGAAGCAGAGAGGGTATTGGAATCAACTGCACTTGCCGGCTCCACAGCTCCCACCATTTTAGGCAGCAGCATCAGGGTCACGAAAAGGGAACTTCCCACCAGGAGTCCGGCAATGATGCCGACGGTCAGGACTTTCCAGTATGGTTTTACATACAAAAGCAGCCGCCCGTAGGTGGCTGCTGTTGAAAGATGCCGGGGCTCACTCATTTAGCGAAGAATTCCGCAATGGAGTCTGCCACATACTGGCGCTGTTCTGAAGTGGACTCAGGATAGATGGGCAGAGCCAGCACTTCGGAAGTGGCAGCTTCGCAGACGGGGAAGTCCCCGGCCTTGCCGCCCAGATCCTTGAAACAGGTCTGCAAGTGGAGTGACAGGGGGTAGTAGACCGCGCATCCGATCTCTTTCTCAGCCAGGAATGCTTTGAGAGCGTCGCGCTTGCCATCTTTGACCCGGATGACATACTGATTGTAGATGTGACGCACATCGTAGGCTGCCTTTTTAGGAGCGGCGATGACGCCTTTGGCTTCAAGATCTTTGAAGAGTTCATCATATTCTGCCGCGTTGCGCTGGCGTCCCTCGCTCCAGGAGTCAAGGGCGCGGAGCTTGATGGAAAGCACTGCCGCCTGAAGAGCGTCCAGACGGAAGTTGCCGCCCACATATTCGTGGATATAGGTTCCGCTCTGTCCGTGGTTGCGGTAGATCTTGAGCAGATTGTTGCGCTCTGCACTGTTGCAGGTCACAGCACCGCCGTCGCCGAAGCAGCCCAGGTTCTTGCTGGGGAAGAAGCTGAACGCACCGTAATCACCGATGGATCCCACCCGGCGGCCTTTGTATTCGGCGCCGATGGCCTGACAGCCGTCTTCAATAACAAAGAGGTCGTGTTTGGCGGCAAGTTCCATAATGGGATCCATGTCGGCGGACTGACCGAAAAGGTGGACAGGAATGATACCGCGGGTTTTGGGCGTGATCTTTTCTGCCACTTTTGCAGGGTCAATGTTGAAAGTCACAGGATCGATATCAGCAAAGACAGGCTTTGCACCGGCGCGGACAATGGCGCCCACGGTGGCGAAGAAGGTGAAAGGAGAGGTGATGATCTCATCACCGGGTTTGATCTGCTCAACCATCAGGGCGATCAGCAGAGCGTCAGAACCGCTGGTAACGCCGACGCAGCCCACGGACTGGCAGTAGGTTTTGAGTTCTTCCTCAAGTTTTTCCACTTTAGCGCCAAGGATGAAGCGCTGGGAATCGCAGACTTCAGCGATCTCTTTCAAGATCTCATCTTTGAGGGAATTGTATTGGGGGCAGAGGTCCAGCAACGGTACTTTCATGGTCTTATCCTTTCTGATGGTTATGTAAATGTTTTATTTTTTCTGAAGAGCTGCCGCAGGCGCTTTTGCCGCCGCGGCGGGTGCTTTTGCCGCAGGCGCTTTTGCCGCAGGAGCGGGCGTCCCGGCGGCCTTAGTGCAGGGCTTTGCACTTTGTTTTACACTTTTTTCTGCTGTTGCAGCAGAGATACATGTTCTTCTGTTCCGCTCCACGCCGCGCATATACCATACACCTGCGCAGGCGGCGATGATGATAAGAGTGACAAGGAGTCCTGTTAAAGTGTATTTCCAACTCCCCTGAGAGGGACGGCTGGCGACTCTGAGGCGGATCTTTTTGCCGTCAGGCATAATGGGCAGGAAGGTGAAGATCTTGCCCATCTTGCGGTTCATCCGCATTTTGCGGTTGACGGCGCATCCGGTGGCTTCAAGGAAACGTGAAAGATCCCGGCAGTAAAGTTTGACCAGAGAAACGATGACCACAGGACCGCCGAAAATCAGTATGATCCCCAGGATCACAGAGAGAATATCCCACACTGAAACATTCTGGAGCTGTTTGGTGATGAATGCCACAGAACTGCCCAGCGCGGCAATACCGATACCGCCGCCCATAAGCAGCATGGAGCCGCTCCCCGGAGCTGCTGCGGCAGGCGCCGGAGGCAGTTTGCCGGAAGAGAGTTTTCCTCCCATCTCTTTCTGTGCAGTGGCAGACTTCGTGTTGAAAAACTTGCTGATCTGATCCCCCACAAAGGAGGCGAAACGGTAGAAGGGGTTTCTGAGAGCTTCGCTGATGGAAACAGGCTGTTCAACGAATGCGGTGACTTTGGCATCAAAGACTTCGCCCTCAACGGTGAAGAAAAGTCCCCGCTTACCGATGAAAAGGTTCCGCATATTGCCTGAAGTGACTGCCACAGCAAGAGTCTTCCACGGGGGGACAACTGCTGCTGCTGTGCTTGAAAGTTCAATATAAAGCACACAGATATTGCTGTCTGCCACGATCCGCTTGTGTTCAGCCATATCTTTCACGGGAACAGCCAGAGTGAAGTGGCGTCCATCCATGATAAGTTTACCGGTCTGGAGCGGGGAGTTTGCTTCAAGATCAAAGAGCTGAGCCAGAGAAACAAAGTTATTGAGCAGTTCTTTGAGGTAGCGCTGATAGAGCATCAGCTTGTGGAGCATATCGATACCTGCCAGAGCGGTTCCGGCATTGAGATCATTGGTACATGCCATTTTGAGTGTTGTCATGATCTCATCAGTGCCTGCACCTTTGAGCATTTCCTTATCCACGGCCGTGTAGGCGGCGGCGAATGCGGGCTTTGCCTTGCACCAGCCATCGTAGGGGGCGATGATCTTTTTGAAATCGTTCCACGCAGCGGCGCTCAGCTTGCCGTCATTGAGCAGTGCCGCCCCCTCTTTGAGGGCGAAAAAGGCTTCGATCCGGGCGCGGAGCAGGGGGTTGAGTTTGTCGTTGAGATCAAGAGTGCAGTCTGTTCTGGGGAGTGCCAGCACAGACTTTTCAAGCATGGCTTTGACCTCCTGCGGCGCGCGGACGTCGGCGGAAAGTTCTTTTTTGGCCACCCGTTCAGGTTCGACACTGAAAAATTCAAGAGTTTCGGAGTTGAGGAAATAGTTGTCGATATCCTCCTTGACCCCAAGGAATTTCTCATAAACAGCAGCTGTATTCTCGCCGAAACAGAGTAAGGTTCCGTCATCCTGCGTGATCTTGTCATCCCAGGCAAGGAACGCGGCGCTCTCAAGTGCGAATTTGTCAAGAATGGCGGCATTGACTCCTTTGACGCCTGAAATGTCATCGGCGGTACCGGCGGTTTTCATAATAAGATCAATTCTGGCATTGATCTCGGCGGGCTGTTCGGCATCGGAAGTCACAACACCGTCGCCGTTGTTGTAGGAACGGCTGCGGATGGCTTTGTCGTTGCGGAGTTCAGCAAGAGTCAAACTTGCCGCATCGGGTTTGTTGAGATTTTTCAGGATGAGTTTTGCGGACTCCAGCAGAGCTGCGCCCTTTTCAGGATTTATACTGGCAAGCTCAAGGGTTTCCGACTCATTTTCAAAGCCTTTTCCGTCAAGGACGTGATCCAGATAAAACCGGACGGCACTGCGGATCTCATCGGTGCGGATCTTTCCATCGTTGTTTCCGTCAACAAAGGCGAGGAAACGGCGGTCCATACGCAGAGAATTGATTTCTACGCAGTTCAATGCCCAAAATGCTTCATCCAGTTCAAGTACGGCCTGGAGATCTGCGAAAGTCTTGATGAGCAGCTGATAGTTGCCGCCTACTTTGCTGTATGTCATGACATGCTCAGAATTGGTCTTACTCATAGTCTGAAAATCCCGTGAAATTATATTGACTCTGCCGGATTTGGAATGGACTGCCTGAAATTCTCCGGGCTGTTCAAAAACTCAGCATCGCCTTCTATACTTTTCCCGACCCTCAAGCGTAATCCTCAGATCCATGTACCGCTTACGGGCGGGGCTGCTCAACGAAAGGAAAAAAGCAGAAGTATGAGCAAAAAGTGGCGCTCTCAATGCGATTCGAACGCATGACCTGCTCCTTAGGAGGGAGCCGCTCTATCCAGCTGAGCTATGAGAGCTT
>JAGBWB010000095.1 GCA_017629975.1 Lentisphaeria bacterium | reverse complement strand
TTCCTGATGAAGCCGCCCGGAAAAAGATCATTGCCAACGCATTCAAAAAGGTGCAGAAAAAAGTTGACAGCGCCGCCATTGAGCTGTTGGCTGCCCGGACAGGCGGCTTCAGCGGTGCTGACCTCAAAGGCATTACCACAAAGATCAAGCAGTGCGCCTACCGCAAACTTGTCCCCGTGTTGGAAAAAGATCTCTTTTCAGAGTGTCTGAAAGATTACACCCCTTCCAGCAGTCCCGGCATCAATGAACAGATCGCCGCATGGGAAAAAAGCGTGGGGATCATACGGAACAAATGAGACGGCTTTGCTGTGATATATTGAACATGTGAAAAAAAACTTCTGTTTTTTGCCGGATGATGTAAGAAAACAGAAGTTTTTTTTTCTTTATTTGCAGAACGTAAAAAAACACCGTCAGAAAGAGTGCAAAGAAAGGATGAATGAAAATGGGAGTGTTCAATATTTTTGTGGGTAAAAAAGAAGCAGCCAGAATAGCGAGACGCACCAGAAACAGAGCCGAAAGCCGTGCCGAAAATGCCATTGAGGGTATTCATTTCCGGCAGAAATCTCTGGATAAAGAGTGTGCCAAACTCTGGGAAAAAGCGCGTCAGCAGCTTTTAAGCGGACAGAAAGCCGCCGCCGCCGCCACCCTCAGGATCTACAAATCCAAGCAGGCCATGGCAAACAGCAACGAAAGACAGTACATCATGGCAAGGCACCAGGCTGACATCATGACCAACGCCTCTATGATGCAGAATGTGGCAACGGTTTTGAAGAACCTTGCCGAAGTAAGCAATGTGGATCCCGACTCCATCGCAGAAGAGATGGAGACCGTCGCTGAAGTCAGTGACGATATCAGAGAAACCGGCAAGATCATGGAAAAAAGCTATGAACGTTCCATGGCAAAACTTGACCGGGAGCTTGAAGATTCAAGCAATATGGTCGGCGACGATGAACTGATGAAGATCCTTGAAACGGAAACCGCAGGGAGTGTTATGGGAGCTCATGTCACTGAAAGCTCCGGTAAGGTCCCTACTGTGGCTGAGATCAATTCAGGCAGAGACAATCTGAATAAACTTATTAACAACATCTGAAAAAAAATCCGGGAGAAATGTAACTATGGGCAACTTTTTTGAAACCGCTTCTCAGAAAGCACAACGCCTTGAACAGGAAAAAAAAGCAAAGTTCCGCAGCACTGAACAGCTGATTGAAAAACTTCAGCAGAAGCACGCACTTATGGGAAAGGAGTGCACTTCTCTCTGGAATAAAGCCAAAAAAGAACTTGCCGGAGGAGACAAGAGTGCCGCTGCCGCCACCTTGAAGCTCTTCAAGATGAAAAAGGTTTCCGCAGAGCGTTACGCCCGGTTCCTGGTAATGGTTGAAAACAAACTTGCTTCATTCAGCAGTGCTGACGATATGCAGAGCGTGATGAAGGCTCTGAAAGAGTTTGCCGCCGACTTCCGGGTGGATGTGGATCAGTTTGAAGAGGATATGGCGCAGATTGAAGAGGTCATGGAGGATATCCGCGACATGGACAAGATCATGAACGGCGCCTGGGAACGGGAAAACCGCCGGATCGACAGAGAGCTTGAGAGCTGCGCCGCTGACGATGATGATCCGCTGCTCAAGTCCCTTGAGGAGTCCATCAAGCCCGCGGCGAAGAAAAGCGCCCCGGCGGCTGAGAAGATCACTGAGGAAAATGTGGATGACGTAATGAAAGCGCTTCTCAATGCCTGAAAAGCCATTTTCATTTCTCTGACATACCTCAATTGCTGAAAATCAATTGTTTGGGTCCGTCTCCTTTCCCCGGGCGGGGAGAGGAGATATTTTTTCAGACAGGCGGAAATTTACTTCTGATTTTGTGAACCGCCTCTTTTTTTATTTGATTTTTTGCGGAAAAAGAGGTATATTACCTCCAATTGAAATGTATTTGGGAGTTACAAGTTATGATCATAGATTTTCATGTGCATTATCATCCGACTGATGATCCCGCTTCAAACCGGAAAATCCTGAATGAAATGGATAAGTACGGCATTGAAAAATCCCTTGTGCTGGCAACGCCGGAGCATCCCCGCTACACCGAATTGGGGATGACGGGATTCAATGAAAGAGTCTTTTCCTTCGTTGCGGAAAATCCCGGCCGCCTCTTTATGGCAGCTTATGTTGAACCCCGGAACGTAATGGAGGCTCAAACCCGGATCCAGGAGTATTATGACCGGGGCGTGCGCTTTTTCAAGATGTGGCCCGGACACGGATATGCACCTGATGATCTCATGATCTATCCCGTCTGGGAAAAACTCAACGAACTGAAAGCCACTGTGATCTTTCACACCGGAATGCTGGGTGTCCGCCCGAAACTTGGGGAGAAGATCAACCGTATGGCGGGATTCAATGCAAAGTTCGGACAGCCTGTCCTTTTTGATCATCCCGCCCGGATCTTTACGGATATAAACTTTGTCCTGGCGCACACGGCATATCCCTGGACCCTTGAAGCTGTTGAAATGTGCTACATGTTCCCCAATATCTATCTTGACTTTTCCTGCGGTCTGGGATATGAAGCCTATAACCTCATCAACAGACTGCGTCCCGGAAGACTGGCATGGGAGCGCTTTATTTTCGGAACCGATACCGCCGGAAATCCCGGCGCCGCCGGAAAATATGTGACCCGCTGGACCGAAATGATGCAGGATCCCTTCTTTGCACCTCAT